>CALPQG020000307.1 GCA_943325655.2 Bifidobacterium breve
AATGGAAGTAATAAATATCCTTATCCTGGTTCTTACAGACAAGGGGTAACTTGTGTCAACCAGGTCAATGAGCCAATTGCTGAAATGAAAGCGGCCATTCAAAATACTTATCCAGAAATTAAGATTGTTAAAACTTCAGTTTTGGCTTACCATAACCAATACGATGCTCCTATTAGTGTAAAAGTGGGCTTTCAACAATTTATTAATTTAGGACAAAATGTGTATGACACTATAGTTCAAAAATTAATTTTGACAGACAGTACCAAGTTATTAACGTCTGAAGGAGCTAGATTTTCTGATACTTTGGCGTCAATTGATTTTAGTAACATCAAACTCAATGGTTTCAACAAAGGGATTGTCAGTGGTGGGGAACATGTGAAAATTGACAATGTCATTATTCAATCAACCACAAAACCTGCCATTGGTGCTGCCATTAGCTTGAGAGGTAAAACGAGATTTATTTCGGTTAAAAATGCCATCATTGACAATTACTATGCTGGTATGGTTGACAGTTGCGCTACCCGAAAAGACACCGCTTTATTTGAAAATAATTACTTGACCCGCATCAATAATGCCGCAGTAGTGTTGAATAAATTTGATAAACTGGTTTCTATTTACCGCGATACCATATCCGGGAACTTCAGTCAGGGGATTGCGCTGAGCGATATCAAATTCGAAGCTTTGATCAGAGAAAACAAAATATCAAGTATAGATACTACACATGCGGTAGCCAAAAATTATACCGGTATAAGTATCACAAACGCGACTTATGTTTCTGTCATTGAAAATAATAACCTTAGCTATACGGCCGAAAAATTATTTCCAACCAGTAAAATGATTGATGTAGCATTGGGCTTAGGCAAAATTGTAGTGAACAACAATGTCATGACAGGCGATTCCATGGTCTCGGATGCTATCGTGATCAATATAGATAGTCCTAATACCAACAACAGGTGCATTATTCGAAACAATAAAGTGAGTGATTTTGCACAAACGGGTTTAACCCTCCAATACACTTCAGCAGGCACAATCTTACAAAATCAATTCAATGAAGCAGATACCATTGTGGGTAACAACTTCTTCGAAAATCAAAAAAATGACCTGTACCTGGTCAATGCGCGCGTTGCTTATATTGCCAATAATAATTTAGGAAGTACCAAGGTGGAAGCCATCAAATTAGAAACTTCCAACTATGTGAAGATGACCAAAAATTTATTGTCCGGACAAGCCGCTTTGGCTCGTGGTATTGATATTAGTAAATATGTAGATGTTGCTTTGGTTTCCAATGAAGGCAAACAAGAACCAATCATCAATAAGTTTTACAAAGACAAAGATGCCATTACCCATAGAAAATACATTTATATTCAGGGTAAGGCTCAAAAAGGAGATGTGTTGGAATTTTATTTAGGATACAATTATTCTCCTAACATGAATAAATTTATTGACACCTTGACGGTAAAAAATGCCGATGGTTCTTGGGATTTGAAAGTACCCACAAATCTTTATGCGACTTTAGAAGATACTTCAGCCAAATACTTGATGTGTACGGCAACTGAAAATCACAACACTTCTGAATTGAGTCCTCGTTTCAGGTTACCTTTTGTGTATGATACTTTGATTGTAACCAATACACTCAATGCCACTTCTAATTCTTTAAGGTATGTCATTGAAGAATTGAACAATTCAGAAATATTTAGTTTGGTACATTTCAAAATTGAAAACGAACAGCCAATTGCTGACCGTTATACCATACTTTTGGATACTGAACTTCCTGCCATTATCAACCCTCGTGGGGTATTTATTGATACCTATACGCAATGGAAAGTATTGCCTAATACAAGTGTATGGGTTACCAAAACTAATGCTGCAGTAATTACAGGTTTAGACATTAATTCTACCCCTAAAAGTGTCAATATCAAAGGATTGAATTTCAATGATATTCCAAGACCTTATAGAATTGCCAATGGAAACAAAGTGAAGTTCAACAATATCAAACTTGAAAATGGCACATTGGGTCTATTCACGGTTTCTGATTCTGTAAAATCATTTATTGTGGATACCATGATGGTTTCAGGGTTTGATACTGCCATGTATATTGTTAAATCTGAAAAAGTAGACCTTATTTCTTTGGACATTCACGCTGGTAAAACTGGTTTGATTTTCTCTGATTCTATTGCTAAAATCAACATCACCAAATCTGATTTCAATGATTTGAGCAAAAATGCCATCAATATCGAAAAGTCACCATTAAGTGAAATTAAGATTGAAGGTAACCGATTTGGTACTGGGTTAAATGGTTTAGAAGGAATTACTGGAAGGGCCATAAGCATGGAAACTTCCAGCGGTGTAGTCATTAAAAACAACGCCATCGGAAATGTAGCTGGAGATGCAGCCATTGCATTGACCAACAAAACCAAGGACATTGCTATTCTTGGAAATACGATTGGTGTAGAAGTTTCCGGCAAAGCGGTGACATCAAAACCGATTACTGGCAATGCCATTAAATTAGAAGGGGCTACTGGATTTGAAATTCGTGGCGTAAATATCCTCGACAATAAAATAGGGGCCACGGGTGCTGATGCGATCTTGTTGAATTATGCTTTTAACAATACCATTATCAACAATACCATTGGTTACGATACTGTTGGTGCTGTTGCTCCTGTTGCTGGTGCTGCCATTTCTTTGGTGAGTACGGAATTGACCAATGTTCAAAACAATAAGCTGGTAGGTTTTGGAACCACTGGTTGTTATGTTGAATCCTCTACGGAAGCTTATATTTCTAAAAATATCATTTTTACAGACAAAGCAACAAGTACCAAGGGAATTTTATACAATGCACCCATCATTGATGCTCCGGTAATCCATACTGCCATCACGGTATTGGATACCAATAATGTAAGGGTGACCGGAACTGCAGGTAAAAGTAACATGAAACTAGAAATATTTGTGGGCTATAAAGGGCAACAAAACAGCCTTAAATACATTGGAGATACGGTTTCATTGAGTGACAAATCCTGGACATTCACACTTCCTAAAAACATGATTTCTTTTGGAGAGGAGATGTATTATATCGCTACGGCTACTGATGATGGTGTTGGAACTTCTGAGTTTTCGAATACCATCTCTGTAAAAGGTTTACTTTGTAGTCTGAGTGATTTCTTAGCCAACAAACAAGATTCATTGTGTCCTGATAGATCCAAAAATCTTGGCGTAACGATCAAAGGCATTAAATACAATTGGTCGAATTACAAAACTGATGAAGCATTAGGAACTGATCAGTATTACAAAGCCAATAAAACTGGTACTTATAAACTTACCTTGTCTGATAATTTTGGCTGTTCTATCTGGGATACCAGCAATGTACTTGCACTTCCTGAAGCATTAAAACCTGATTTTATTGTAGCCAATGAGTTGTATTCTCGTGATACCATCAAGATTGTTGATTTGTCAGCCCAAACCATTACTCATTTGTCATGGCATGTCAATGACAGCTTAGAAATCAAGGATCCTGTCATTTGGTTAGATCCTGAAGATAAAACCAATAAAACCTGGTTCTATGTATTTCAAGATGCTGGGAATTACAAACTGACCATGAAATCAACCTTGAATACTTGCGCCAGTTACACCAACAGGGATGTGGTCGTGAAGCAAGGCCCTGGTCCTATAGACAAATCAAACGTGGTGACCAAAGCTTTAGACCTTGTTAAAATGGTTGCACAGCCGGTGCCTGCATTAGATGGTACCATGTCACTGAATTTGGAATTTAACAGAAAAAGTGATGTCATGCTCTATGTGTTCTCTATGACCAATGTGGTGATGTATACTGAAACTTTGGAAAATTTTG
>CALPQG020000308.1 GCA_943325655.2 Bifidobacterium breve
ATAATGATTGCTTCTTCTAACACTTCAATGGTATCTGTTTTGGCACAGGTATTATTATCCGTAATTTTTACACTGTAAAATCCTGGAGAATAAACACTAAGCACTTGTTTGGTAGAATCCTGAATTGGTCTGGAAGCAGCAACAATTTTCCATAAATATTTCGTCATGTTTGGCGTAGTACTAATATCAATCGTTGTTCCTTTAGACATATAAGGCGCAGTAGGATTAAAAACATTTACAGGAAGTGAATGAACAGTTACCATTTGAGAAACAGTATCTCTTCTATTGTTAATTCCGGTACTTACTAAAAGGAGTACATTGTATTTTCCTGGAGCACTAAAAGTGTGTTTTACTACTGCTCCACTAGCTGTTGCTGGCTTAGCAGCATCTCCAAAATCCCAAGTATAGGAAGGAAAATTTGTATTCGCTATAGTCGTCGTGTTGGTAAATGTCATTTCTTGTTTATCACAAACCGCAGGAGCAGTAAATGAAGGTTTGTATGCTTTTACCGTAACTTTTCCTTTGTTAACACAAGTGTTCGCATCTGTAATTGTTACTGCATATACACCTGCAGTATCAGCTTCCAATACTTGATTAGTTATTCCAGTATTCCAAAAATAAGAATTCGAAGTCGTAACACTTACCGCCACGTTACCAATACTCGGCAATACAGGAGCAGCAGGCGTAAATACCACTACAGGCAAATCAAATACGGTAACATTCTGAGAAACAGAATCTACAAACAAACCATTACTAGATTTCACTATCAACTTAACGGCAAAAGTACCCGCTTTTTTGAATTTATGTTTCACTACTAAACCAGTAGCAGATGTAGTATCGCCAAAATTCCAGGTATACGTTGGGTTATGGATATTTTTAGTAGCCGTAGTATTGGTAAATGTCATTTCATTACCCAAGCAAACTGACGGAGCGTCAAAAGAAGGTGTATATGGAGTAACAATAACGTCACCATTTCCTTTACAACCATTTGCATCCGTAATGGTGACACTGTATTTACCGGCCGTATCCGCACTCAACACTTGCGTTGTTGCTGTAGTATTCCACAAATAAGAACTGGCTGCCGTTACACTTACCGCAACATTACCAGTACTTGGTAATACAGGTTTGGCAGGCGTAAATACCACCACAGGCAAGGTATTGACAACCACATTTTGAGATACAGAATCCACACAACCATTTCCTGAATTGATCACCAATTTGGCTAAATAGGTGCCTGCTTTTCTGTAGGTATGTTTTTGAATGGCAACGTTGGCAGACGTTGAATCTGCAAAATTCCATAAGTAAGTAGGTGATTTTGAATTGGCTGCAGAAGTAGTATTCGTAAATACAGTAGGTACATCCAAACAAACAGTTGGTGCCGTAAAAGTTGGTTTAGGAACCAACATGACGTCAACCCCTACATTGCTAATGGTAGAACATGCGGGAGAAGCACTATTGGTAGCATTTGTTATCGTGTTTAAAGTAATGGTTGCTTTGGTAGCACCATCTAAAACAGGGGTGGTCACTGTGAAAGTACCAGCGCCTTTTCCAGTAACACTTTGTGCAGGCACCGCAAGAGTTGTTCCGGTTACGCTATAGCCAAATGTCCAAGTTTCGTTGGTTGGAACACTTTGTACATTCACTTTAAAGGTGGCGGTATTTTTATTACAAATTCCTTCAGGACTAGAAACATAAGTCATCACAGGCGTAGGAACCACTTTGATAAATTGTTCATTGCTTTGTACACAACCTGTATCAGACATGGCTGTCAAAATCACTTTATAAGTACCTACATTGGCAAATTTATGGGCAAATGATGGACCAGGATTATTGACAGGACTCACAAAATGCCCTGTATCAATTTTGGCATAATAGCCATTCAATACCGGATCAGAACCCACACCTACAGTATCGTCAAACACTTCCCATTTAAACATCACGATAGCACCTCTTTTGATACTTGATTTGTTTAAGAAGGTAGCGGTAGTATTTTCACAGATATTATTGAAGGAAAAATTTGATTGAGGCTGCACATTGCTTGCGGTACAATTATGATATGGCCCGATGGCAAAAAAAGTAACGGGCACATCACCAAAAGACTTAAACACTTCCAAGGAAGAGATAACGCCTGTTGTATCTAAAAATGGTGCTGGTGCTACAGTAGAACTTTGTTTCAAGTCTGACCAATTAGGCCCTTGTGTTTTAGCCACGCCAAAACCTAATTTATTGTTTAACAAATAAGCGGCAACATCATTGCTTCTGAAATGCAAAGAAACCTTTGGATTGTCAAAGAATTTATAGCCCCCATTGTCAATAAACCAATAGGTTGGAGGATACCAACCCGGATGAAAGGGTTGGTTGGGAATAGTTGAAATTTGCGTTTTCCCATCGGTTTTGTATTCAACGGTATAGACCACAGAATCTTTTCCAGGCAAAAGAGTATTCGCAGTTTGGTTAATTTTTAAATCTACCAAACGAACCCCTAATTTTATTTTACCTACCGGAAATTCAAAAGTTCTTGAACCCAATGTTTTGCTTTCTTTCATTAAAGGCCCATTGATGAAGGTAGAATCATCTCCTTTACTAACCAAAGCCTGGTCTAATAATAAAAAAGTATTTAATCCTGAAGTAGTAACCATCCCAAAAGTCAAATTCAAACTGTCTTCAATTTTAACTTGACCATTCATGGTAACCACACGACCCATGGTATTGTTAATGGTCAATGCTTGTAAAGTAGGTACTTTAGGTTTTGGGTAACTGTTAAACTTAATATTTTTATTGGTAACGGTATATTTCCCTGCGTAATAATTAGAGTCTATAAATACCACCCCAGAATCTTTTACATTGTCAATTGCTTTTTGTAATTGTAAGGCGTTTTTAACATAAATACTATCAGGTGCTTTTCCAAAACCAGTAATAGTGGCTAAAGGATCAACATATTGTATAGCTCTCACTGTTGGTGCTCCAGCCCCAACCACCTTAACCGCTTTGATCAAGGAAATATTTTCAAGGTAGTTTCCAGCCCCAACATTTACAGTTCCTGCATTCCCTACCACATTAATTCCATCTTGAATAGAACCACCTGCAACTACATTCACAATGTTACTGGTTACAGTTACATTGTTGATGGGTACTTTTTGATTGGATAAATTAAAAGTATTGACACTCACCGCACCCATCCCATTAATGGTCATGGCTTTGGCAACCGACACATTTTCGGGATATGCTCCAGCATTAATATTTAAAACACCACCGGAATTTACCAAATTCACCCCCTCTTGTACCAAAGCAGTTCCTTGTACATTCACCGTATTTACCAAAACGCCTGTAACTGTAGCACTTTGATTGGTTAAAGTAATCGCATTAATCACTGGAGAACCTATACCATTTATAGTCAAGATTTTAGAAAGCGTTATATTGTCGACATAGGTACCAGCATTGACATTTACGGTACCACCTGTATTGATGGCAGTTACCGCATCTTGTACAGAAGCACCATTTAAAACATCGATGGTATTTACCGTTACATTATTGATAGCAACAATTTTATTGGAAAGGATAAACGAATTTACCGTAACCCCACCTGATCCAGCAATGGTCATGGCTTTCGATACCGTAACATTTTCGGCATAAGTGCCAGCACTAATATTTACAGTACCCCCTGAACTTACGGCATTCACGGCATCTTGTACTGAAGCACCACTTAAAACATCGATGGTATTTACCGTTACATTATTGATGGCAACTATTTTATTGGAAAGAATAAACGAATTTACCGTAACCCCAGCAGCTCCAGCAATGGTTATGGCTTTCGATACCGTAACATTTTCGGCATAAGTGCCAG
>CALPQG020000309.1 GCA_943325655.2 Bifidobacterium breve
TACCTACATGAGCTATTTGGTTGAAAATACCCCTAAAAATGCGGTCATATTATTTCCAGATCCTAAAGAAATTTTGAATGATTCAATCCCTGACCAGCCTAAATTCAGGTCCACAAGTGGTGGAATTTATACCCCTTTATGGGTGCAGTATTTTGCTTTCCCTAGAAAAATTGTTTTTGCCAATGAAAAAGGTAAAAACCCCAATTACAATAAAATTACCCACGTGGCGATTGTCAACTATGCGGGTTATGAACATATCCCTTATCCAGTGGATACAACAAATAGGCTAGGCATTTTGCCAATCAAATTGAACAACTAAACTAATATTTTCAAAAATGATTGTTGTAGGTATTATATTACTGTTTTTTGTTGGATTATCTGTGCTCAATGCTATTTCAGATAAGTTTCAACTGTTGGAAAAAATTGGTTTATCCATAATAATAGGGATGGCTTTTTTTAGTTTTGTCATGCTTCCTCTTGATTTGCTCGGTATAAAAATTACCCAGGGTTCATTGGCTGTTTCAGGGATATTGGCCATAATCGCTTGTAATAGTAAGCATTATAAACTTATTTTTTCAGGATTGAAATTCGACATAGCTGAAATCAAAAAGTATGGACTTCATTTTACCTGGTTGTTGTGTTTTGGTATTATCGTTTACTTATTTAGTGCCATTGCTCAAAAAGCATTTTATTGGCCAACATTGGAGTACGATGCAGTTACAGGTTACGATTTGATGGCAAAAGCCATTGCCAACGATGGTAAATTAAACAACAGTTTGTTTGAATATATCAGAAGCTCAAGGGAATACAATCGGATTTTGTACCCTCCATTTGTGGCATCTACCTTTGCTTATGGTTATATATTTGGATTAAAAACGGCAAAATTAATAACCCTATTACATTTCGGTGCTTTCATTCTTGTTTTTTATGCATTTTTGTCAAAATACATCAACCGAACCGGTGCCATAATTTTCACCCTTGCCATGATGGTAACCCCGGAGTTTTTCTCTCATGCGGCCATGGCACTTACCAATTTACCCAATGCCGTAAATGCTGGCGTAGGATTGATTTCGCTATACTTGTGGTTAACCAATAGGGATAAACGGTATTTTTATGTGTCCATGATTATGATTGCTATCAACAACTGGACGCGCTCTGATTCGGTAGTTTTTAGTATAGTTTGTGCAGGATTTTTATTGCTGGATGCACTGAAAAATAAAACATGGAAAGAATGTATCATCCATCCATTGGTTACATTTATTCCTTTTATTGCCTGGAGCAATTACATTACAAAAGTAATACATGCAGAAAGTTCATCCGCTTATATCCAGAAATTCTTATTTTGGGATGGCGATAAAATTTCTAAAATGGCAGCTCAAATTAAAATTTATATGTTCAATGGTACTGATTTGTTTGGGATAACGTTTTTGTTTTTGTTTATCCTCCTCTTCATTAACCTTAAAAAATGGAATCAAAAAGCCAATCTGTTTTTGTTGATGGGTATTGGTGCTTGGATGTTGTATACGCTGATTTATTATCAAATGGACAATGTTAAATTTGATACCCTCGATTTTGTCATGAAGGTTTCCTACAAAAGGGGATTGTTTTGTTTTGTTCCACTTGCCTGGTATTATATTGCAACCAATCAGGCAATGGTGTGGGTGTTTGATAAAATTGAAAACTTCCTGTATGAGTAATCTCTTCACCATTGAAATACTAATTTTGCTATATTTGACGTTCATAAATTAAGACAACTAACCCTATACTCATGCCTACATTAATTGCCCCTTCAGTACTTGCCGCCGATTTTGCAAATATCCAACGTGATATTGAAATGCTGAACAAAAGTAATGCTGATTGGATACATGTGGATGTGATGGATGGCGTTTTTGTTCCCAATATTTCTTTCGGTTTTCCGGTGATAGAAGCCATAAAAAAATATGCAACCAAACCATTGGATGTACATTTGATGATCGTACAGCCGGAGAAATATATAGAGGCTTTCAAAAAAGCTGGTGCTGATATACTTACAGTACATTATGAAGCATGCCCTCATTTACACCGCACCATTCAACAAATTAAAGCTGCCGGAATGAAAGCTGGCGTGGCCTTAAATCCTCATACTTCAGTAGATTTATTGGATGACATCATTGCTGACCTGGATTTGGTTTGTATCATGTCTGTTAATCCTGGTTTTGGAGGACAAAAATTCATTGAAAATACTTATCATAAAGTCACCAAACTGCAGCTGTTAATAGCGAAAAATAACAGCAAAGCGGTAATAGAAATTGATGGTGGGGTTACAGATGTCAATGCCGAAAAACTTTGTGCTGCAGGTGCCAGTGTTTTAGTGGCTGGAAGTTTTGTGTTTAACGCTCCAAATCCTATTCAAACCATTGCTGATTTAAAAACCAGCACAAATCAATAAGCTTTTAGATCAACTAGCAGATGGATTATGAACATAAAAATCATTGATGTTTAAAGGTGTCTTTATAAAACCAATTTTAGCATTCAGGCAGTTATTCGTATGTATGATACTTATAACTGCCTCTTTTTTCGATGCACAAGCACAAGATTTGGCAACTTTAAAAGGAATTATTCAGGATGAAAACAAACAGCCAATTGCACGTGTAGTTTTAAGGGACATTCCAAATAAAATATCTGTTCAAACCAATGAAAAGGGTTATTTTGAAGTATTGGTTCCTGCCAATGTAAAACTCAAAATTGAGGTCTTATTAACGGGGTGGAAACCGCAGTCCTTGCAAATAACCTTAGCACCAGGAGAAATCAAAGTACTTACAATTCCCCTAGAAGTGTTTGACAATATCACTGAAACAGTGGAGGTTATTGGAAATGCAAATGATAAAACCGATGCGAGTACACTCAAAATAGATCCTAAAGTCACCAAATTTATTCCCTCTCCATTTGGAGATTTCAACAAAATTCTGACCACTTTACCTGGGGTTGCAAGTAATTCTGAATTGTCGTCTACCTACAGTGTGCGCGGTGGAAATTATGATGAAAATTTGGTTTATGTGAATGGGATGGAAGTGTACCGTCCTTTTTTGGTGCGCGCTGGTCAGCAGGAAGGTTTGAGTTTTGTAAATCCCAATTTGGTGAGTGATATCGAATTTTCTTCCGGTGGTTGGAAAGCCAAGTATGGAGACAAATTGTCTTCGGTATTGAGTATCAAATACAAAGAGCCCAAGAAATTTGAAGGCTCATTTTCTGGAGGATTATTGGGTGGAACGGCACATGTAGGTGGTAAATTTGCCAAAAACAGGATCAGTTATATCATTGGTGGGAGAAACAAATCGTCTCAATATTTATTAAATTCGCTTCCTGTACAAGGGCAATATTTGCCCAATTTTTATGATATTCAGTCGTACATCAATATGGATTTGTCAAAAGATCCCAGTGAAAAACCCAATGTGACAACCCTTGGGATTTTGATGTCTTATGCCAGAAACCGGTACAAAGTTATTCCATCTTACCAACAGTCTAGCTTTGGAACTTCCCAACAGGTGATGAATTTAAATGTTTCATTTGATGGACAGGAATCTATGGAATATGACACTTATCAGGGTTCTGTAAAATTTAGTCACCTCTTTAAAGACAAATTGAGGTCAGATGTAATTGCTTCTCTGGTTGATTCTCGAGAAAGAGAATATTCTAATGTGGAAGCCGGATACAGACTGAGTGAGCAAGTTGCGATTCCTGATGGACAAAATATAAGTGACAATCAGGCGACAACTCCGGGTTTAGGAACAGAATTTAACTATGCTAGAAACCGATTGCATGTCAATATTTTTTCCATTGAATCCAGGAATATTTACCA
>CALPQG020000310.1 GCA_943325655.2 Bifidobacterium breve
CCCCCCCCCCCCAACATAAAGCACTGACAATCAGTGTGCTAAGTGCGGTTTTTAAGAATTGTTTTTTCATGGTTATCATTATTGTTTGGGATTCATTTTTGGTTTATGTAATTTATTGTTTGCTTTAGCGCCATAAAAGCAAGTGGTATATGTTTCTTTATTTTACCACAGAAAATTTGTTGCTATGCATGCGCTGCCAATTTTTTACTGTATTGTATTTTACCGTTAATTACTTATTTAACACCACCGTATAATCGTAGTAGGCACCATCCGTTGATTTCACCGTAATGAGGTACTTGCCATTTGCCGCTTCAAATTGAGCATGCAATGTATTTTCGCCTTTGGTAATTTGCATTTGTTGGGTTTTAATAATTTGCCCAATGGCATTATAAATGGTCAAATCAATGGAGGTTTCTATTGACGATTTCATTAAAAGATTAAAGTTTCCTTCTGAAGGATTAGGAAATAAATCTATAATTTTAATACCGTCATAATTCACTACTGCTATGTCAGAATAGCTAAAGCTGTTGTCGAAATCAACTTGTTTTAACCGGTAATAAGACATGCCTGACAATGGTTTTTCGTCTGTGTATGCATAATTCAATACAGTATTTGAATTGCCAGCACCTTTTACGGTGTCTATAGCTTTCCAGTCTATGGTTTCACCTGATCTTTCAATGGCAAAATAGTCGTTGTTTTTTTCGTTAGCGGTTTGCCAACTTATGGCCACTTCATTTCCTTTTAAGGCCGCATTAAATGAAAGTAATTCAATAGGCAGTGCATTGCTTACTGCATCAGAGGCTGTCCAACGTGAAAAAGAAGTGATTCCAGAAACCGTAAGGGTATTAGCTGCTGCATTCAAGGTAGTGGTTTGTTGTTTCCAGGTGGAGCCACCATCGGATGATTTGTATATTTTTAAATTATCTTCTAACTGATTATTTAACTCAGCAGTGGTATAACTAAACACTATTGTACCATTCATGGATTCATCATCAGTATTAGGAGTAATGTCAAAATACCTTAATATACTGTTTTTCCCAGCACCTACACTTGCTGTTCCTGTTTTACGAATTACTACTGTTGGATTATTGGTTTTTGATGTTTCCGTCATTGTTAATCCTAAGCCACCAAAATTGACCGCTCCAATACCTGAACCCGTATTTCTTGTTGCTTTTACAGAACCACTTACATAAGCCGTAGGATTAATGGCAGTTTCAGCTATTGCACCATTTGCACCTAAGTCCACCGTGAAAGCACCTGTATTTAATACCCCTGAGGTTAAGGTAAGCGTACCACCAATTACACTGTTGGCAGCTAAAGTGGCCGCGGAGGCGGGTGTCGAGGTAGTATTGTTGAGTGTTAAATTGTGATAAGTTACTCCAGCTGTTGCTTGGGTGGCGGCGCCATTCAACGTAACAGTACTTGTACCACAGGTAAATGTACCACTGTTAGTAAAGTTTCCTTTAATCCTAAAATCGGGTGTGCCACTTGAACCCAAAGTCATGGCGCCAGTAGCGGCAATGTCAACATCGCCCATGGCTTGTACGGTATAGGCACTTCCTATAAATAAACCAGCAGAGGAGCCACCTTTAACGTTTAAAGCACTCGTTTGTGCCGTGGCATCAAGGCAATTTAAAAGCAACGTGGCAAGAAATAATTTGAGGGTAGCAGATTTTAGCATTGTTTTTTTGTTTGAGGATTAATTTATAGTTGTGTATAGATTTATTTTGTGTATTTTATTTTAAAACCAAGAGTAAACTTAATCAATAGTTTTGATTTATCAAAAAAATAAAAATGATTGAACAATTCGTGGAGAAATTTTTTTGGTTCATGTAGTTCTTTTCTCAAAACAAGCGAGGCTTAAAAAAGTAACACCAAAAGGAATCAATTTTTGAGTACTTTAGCGTATGCTTCTTCTGTTCGAATGGTTAGGCAGCCTAGTTCGAGCCTACGGTAAAAAGCATTTATAATCCAGTTAATTAGGTGGTGTAAAGCGTGGAGATATGAAGGAGTAAAAGTTTGTGGCAAGTATAATTGAGTTGTTAATTTGCCAAAAAGGGCTTCCGAATCGCAAATTTGGAAGCGCAGCAACCATTTACGCCTCCGCTGGTACAAACAAATCCAAGAGCAATTTTTCATCGGCCGTAACCAACAAGGTTTCTTGTACTTTCATGAGGTGTGAACCAAAATGATGGTCTGTAGAAAGGTAGTTTTCATTATGATATAGGCTGGTACATTTTACCAATTTATACACATTTTCTACTACATCGTACACTAAAATGGGGTTAAAGCCTTGGTGATTGTCACTAAACACAAATATAAATTCAGGGTAGTCAAACAAGTCTAAGCCTTGCAAATGAGGCATGCTGTTGGCATTGTAAAACTCATATTTTAATCGGATTGTTTTAATCCCTTTATGAAACAAATAAACTTGGATGGCAGCCAAATGCTGTACCATTTTTTCTAAAGGAACAGGGAGAGAATTAAACTTTGCCAATGGCTCCCATTGGTTGTTATAGAGACATAAAAAATCTATGGCCGATTTTCCGATGCCCAATTTATAATCAAACAGGGGATAATGTGGGGCAAAATAACCTGGATAGAAAAAAGATTTCCCTTCTTGCAGGCAGTAGGCAATTTTATGGTAAATTAAATACTTCCCTAAACTGTGTTTTTTATACGCAGGATCATAAAAACTTACAATACCAGCGACAGACTTGTCGCCTAAATCGAAATAACCGGCGGCAATCAATTTCCCTTGATGGTAAATACACACTTCTTTGGTGTCGTAGATAGAGCATTCGCTGTCGCCAAACAAGAGTGATTGCAGCGAGGAAGAGGTCTCAAATTTAATTCCTGTTTTATACAGTTGAAATAAGGCTTCTTTTACTGCATCAATATGGGCGTCCTGAATTTGAACTTCAAATGGTGCATTTAATTTTTTCAACTTCTTAAAAGTTGACTCTTCTTGGTAGTCTTGTAACCTTAATCGCAACCACACCGCACTAAAAAACTGTCTATTAAAATGCAAAAAATTACAGGTAAATATCGTTTGCCCCATCCTGTACCATCCTTTCTCAAGGTACGCATCGAGCTCCTGCGGGGATAAGGAAGTAGGGGAATGGGTGTTGCCGAACATGGGGGGAGTTTACAGTTGTCAGTTTTCAGTTCAGAGTTCTCAGTTCAGAGTTTTCAGTTTAGCGTTTTGGCAGGAAAAAGTTTTGGTTCTCAGTATTGTTGAGTCACAAGTTTTTTTAAACGCTAGACTCTAAACTGAAAACGCTCAACCAAGGCTTAGGACTCTTTTTTCGGCCCTCTAAGATGAATCACCAAACCGTTTAAGAAATTTCTTAAAATTTGATCACCGCAGGCTTTGTAATTGGGATGGTCTTCGTTCCTAAACAAAGCCCCTAGTTCGGCTTTTGAAACGGTAAAGTCAACCAATTTTAATATGTCCACAATTTGATCGTCTCTTAATTGTAAAGCTACCCGTAGCTTTTTCATAATATCGTTATTGGTCATAAAGTAATTTTTTGACAATTTAAGGAAGTATTTTCAAATGTGGCTATGGATTGGTTGGATTTAGGGAATAAACTTTTTACTAATAATCTGTTGGGTGATTTTTTTTCATTTGATTATCAGTGTTTTGTGTTAGGTATGGAAACATTGCCGTAATAGACATGATTACTATTGCAGTTTAAAAGAATGGCCAATACTTAGGGTATGCTGAAAAACTCGCTTACCCATTAATTTTCACTATAATTCTATCTTTTGTCACTTTTTTCACTTGATTA
>CALPQG020000311.1 GCA_943325655.2 Bifidobacterium breve
ATGCTTTAGATGGATACTTTTGATATTCTCCAATGACATTAACCCACAATAAATCATCTAGAACCTGTTTTTTTTCATTTTTATAAAGTGACACACTTCGGTAAACTTCTTTTACCTAATTCATCATAGTTATTTATCTTTCTATTTTTAAAATAGTTATTTTTAATTACTCCATTTATTCGCTCTGCTTTTCCTTTCTCACAAGGATATTCACACCTACAATTTTTAATACCTAAATCCTTTGTCAAACCCAAAAAGTCTTTAGCATAGTATTGACAAGTTAAGGGATTTTTTCGAGCTTTTGGCTCGAAAAAATCTCTTTTGCTTTCATAATGTTCCACTGAAAACGTTGAACTGACAACTGAGTACTAAAAAATGTAACACTTTTTTTGTTTATTTCATTATTGTCAATATATTTACCATTAAATGTAAATATATTTCACAATGACAACTTTTGCAGAAAATATTAGATTCCTTCGGAGCCAAAAATCTTTGTCGCAAACTTCTTTGGCTGAAATGTTTAAACTCACGAGAGGACAATTGGCTTCTTATGAAGACGGTAGGGCAGAACCGAGTCAGGAAACCCTCATTAAATACGCAGATTTTTTCAAATTGCCCATTGATGCCTTGATAAAGTTTGATTTATCACAGGCTGCCGATGGTAATTTCATGAAACTGACCAACAATAAAATACTTTTTCCAGTACAAGTTTCGGCAGATAATGAAGATTTGATAGAATTAGTGCCGGTAAAAGCTTCCGCAGGATATTTAGCAGGTCATGCTGATCCTGGATATATTGCCCGTTTGCCACAAATGAAATTGCCTTTTATACCAACAGGTAAACACCGTGCATTTCCAATTATTGGTGATTCGATGGATCCTGGAGTACATGACGGTGCATTTGTTGTGGCTAAATATTTAGAAGATGTTCGTTTTATCACCAATGCCCAAACGTATATCGTTGTCACGCAATTTGATGGACTGAGTTACAAAAGAGTATTTTTAGACAAAATAAAAGAAGGAATCCTAATCCTTAAATCAGACAATCCAATATACAAACCATTTCAGGTGCATCTCAATGAAGTTGTTGAATTGTGGGAATATACTTGTAAAATAGACTTACAAGCGTACAAACCTGAAGACCTTAACCTTGAAAGCATTGTGAGGATGATGCGAGAATTTCAAATTGAACTCTCCGAAATAAAAAAAGGAATGTCCAAAACAGATGATTAAAATAAAGGCTATAAGAAAATATATCATAATCATCACTCTTTTTTCATTGGGTGTTAATTGCTATTTTATATTAAAAATAATACTAAGAAAAGTTAATTTATATCGCTACAAAGATCCTAAAATTGAAGTATCATCTTCATTAACCGATCCTAAAGCAGTCTCTTATAGTATGAATCGAGACAAGTTGTACCATGCTTTACCTATCGCTGAACAAGCAAAGGTATTCATGGGAGACAGCCATTTACAGTTTTTCCCTTTGGATGATTTTTTTCCTAATCACCACCTTGTGAATAGGGGGATAGGTGGAGATGTAACACTCGGTATTTTACTTCGAATCAATGAAGTGCTGAAATATAAACCGAAAAAAATATTTTTGGAAATAGGAGTCAATGATTTGATGCAGGGATTACCATATTCCCAAGTGATACACAACTATAATTTGATTATAAAAAAGATAAAAGAAGAATCGCCAGAAACTTCAATTTACATTTTAAGTATTTTACCTACAGGTTGGTATATTTACAATTCACAAATACCTGTAGAAGCGGCAATTCTCAAAGTAAATCAATATTTAAGTCAATTATCAGATTCACAGGTAACGTATATCAATTGTTATGATTTACTGGTTGATGATATAGGTACATTAGATTTGAAATATGATTCAGGTGACAGACTTCATTTAAACTATGAGGGTTATAAAGTGATTGCAAATCAGGTGAAAAAATATTTGTAACTGATTTCTAGTAATTCATAATTTTGAATACAGCTCTTTTGTTGAGTCTATTGGTAGATTTAATTTTTAAAGACGGTCCTGATGTAATTGTATAAATTCTTCCCTTTACAAATATTGTCACCTATATTTAAGTTACATAATTTATATTATGTTAAATAAGATTTTATAAACAAACCCTTGCAGAGACATTATACTCTACAAGGGTGATTTATTTTATTCAATAATAATTTATTCAATAATAATTTTTTTAACTTCCCTTTGTCCTGGATGACTAATTGAAACAACAGTTAATATATATAATCCTTTAGTTAACTTAGAAGTATCAATATAACCTGTATTAAACATTTCATCTTGAAAAACCACAGTACCTAAAGCATTTGTTAATGAAAATTGACATTGATTTTCAGGAAACAATAAATTCAGTTGATCATTAACAGGATTTGGATATGCGGTAACGAATAAATCTGAAGCAGGATAATCATTAGAAGCATCTAGTCGTGCACCATTTTGTTTAGTTAGTTTATACATTCGACCACTTGTAGATCCAAAATACATATTACCAATATTATCCATTGCCGGAGATCCATGATAATGGTTGTTTCCATCATTCTGAAAATAAACAAACTTAGGTGCTGCGTTGTAAAAATCTAAAGCAATGACTTTGTTATATCCTATTGGAGCATAAACAGTCATATCTTGACTTACAATTGGACCAGATTTACAGATTGAATTGGTATTGTAGGTCCAAGTTCTTGTACCATCCCTCCCATTCACTTTCCAAATATAGCCATCAATGGTTGCAATAATAATGTTTACATCATTAGGACTTGTACCTGGCGTTGCAGAAATACCTAAAGGCGTAGCTTCCGTTTGCCATACCACAAAACCTGCCGCGGCATCGATGCCATAAGCCCTAGAATTATCACAATAAAACACCATCGATTGGTCATAATTCAATACAGGTGAAGCACCAAGCGCCAAGTTAAAGGCATTGCAAACCCATTTCTGAGTCATGTCAGGATTGATGGCATACAATAAATTATCAATTCCTACATACATTACTCCCTGATTATCAACTACTGCAGCAGTGATTACTTTTCCAGCGCTACAGAATTTTCCATTTAAAGTTCCGGTTGGACTTATAGAATACACACAGCCATCTTCAGCACCTACAATAACATTTCCGTCAATAGTCACGATTGGCGCCACAGCTATTGGACCGTTTGTTTTGTATTTCCATTTGAGGGTACCATTAGGATTGAAGGCGTATAAATAAAAATCTTTAGAGCCTACATATATTGTACCGCTATAATTGATAGCAGCAGAACCTAATATTTGACCTCCAGTACTAACCGACCACCTTAAAGCACCAGTACTTGTTAGGCTATAAAATTTGCCATCCAAAGATCCGAAATAAGAATAGCCATTACCATCAATTACAGGAGTTGAATATACTTCTGCTCCAGTTTGAAATGACCAACCTTGTTGTGGTGTTTGTATTCCTGAATAGCCCCCTTGTCCACTACCAATATTATCAAACCTGAACATTGGCCACTGGTTAGGAAGTCCAGGCTGAAATGCGAATAATTTTGACGATCTTGTGGTAACATAAATCCTGTTGTTTTTGCCAATGGCAGGTGTATTAAATGTTTCGAAATTGTTTTTTTGTGTCCATTTAATGGCCCCTGTTTTGCTAATAGCAGCAATTCCTTGATCACACGCATAAATATTTTGATCATCAGTGATAATTTTCATCAATGATCCAATAGTAGCATTGGTTGTCCAATTTAATATGCCTGTTGTAGCATTCATTGATACTAATATTCC
>CALPQG020000312.1 GCA_943325655.2 Bifidobacterium breve
AGGTTGGGGAGATATTGTAATGATGTTGGTATTGTGTCTGGTAGTTCCACCTTTGGTATTCTTCCTGTTTTTCTTTGTCAGTTTGCTTGTCGCTACAATACTTGGAATATACCTGCATTACCACCATAAAACAATTCCTCTTGCAGGAATTCAAGCTATTGTGTTGATAATATGGATTATGATGGTTCGTTTTATTATTGGATTTTCTATAAACGACGATTCTTGGATAATTGATTTTTTGATTTAAGAATATGTTTGATATATATTCAAATATCCTCTAAGCAATATCCATACAAAAAACACTTGCTAACAATTGGAAAATGTTATCTAATTAGCTAACTTTATTAAACATTGTAATGGAAGAGAAATTTATTCGGGACATTTTTTACTTTGAAGATTATTACCTTGATTTTTATGAAGGACTGAAACCAGCTGTAAAAAAGAAATTCAACTGGACTTTAGAATTAATCGCCACTTTTGACAAAGTTCCTGAAAAATATTTCAAGCATATTACAGGTTCTACTGGACTTTTTGAAGTAAGGGTAGAAGTTGGGTCAGACATTTTTAGGGTATTTAGCTTTTTCGATAAAGGGAAACTTATAATACTTGTGAATGGATTTCAAAAGAAAACACAAAAAAACACCTAAGAACGAAATTGAACTTGCAGAAAAACTTAAAAAACAATACTTCGATGGCAAAGACAACAAATAAATTAACTTCATTTACTTCACATTTAGATAAAGAATATGGCGTAAAAGGCTCATCGACAAGAGAGGCTTATGAACAGGAATTTGAAACATTTAAACTTGGCGTAATGCTACAAGAATTACGAAAAGAGAGAGGGTTAACACAAGAACAACTTGCAAACAAATGTGGGACAACAAAAACCTACATTTCGAGAATTGAAAATAATTCAAGCGATATCAGACTATCAACATTAATGAGAATTATTCAAGTAGGACTTGGTGGACATTTAAATTTGAAAGTAAGTCTGTAAAATAATCAAACTTACTTAAGCTGGCTTTTGCTCATACGAAATGTTGTAGAAGTCTGAATGTAAAGTTTAAAAGTTCAGAGGAATCAAACGCTAAACTAGCCTGCCCCGATTTTTATCGGGGAAAACTGTAAACCGAGAACACAAAAATGCATATAGAAATTTCATCTGATTTAGTACAATTAATCACCAAAGAGCAAGCCTGGCATTATAACATTATTCCTTTGGGACTAAATAATAATGTGTTGGAATTGTATGTAGATGAATCCAAAAGTGCAGGGATTGCAGAAGAGTTGGAGATTGTTTTAAACACAACTATTTCACTTAAAAATGTTACTACAGAAGTAATTCAACAAGCATTAATCACTTATTACAGACAAGAAACAGGCAAAAAAGAACAGGCAAAAACCTATACGGGCACCTCAGATAATTTTTTGATTGACCTGATCAATGATGCAAAAAACTTAGGCAGTTCTGACATTCATATCGAGGTGTACGAAGAGCGTTGCAGGGTTCGTTTGAGAATTGATGGGATGCTGGTGGAAAGGTACCAATTGGGTAAATTGGAATACCCATCCTTCATCAACAAAATCAAAATCATGTCAAACCTTGACATTGCCGAAAAGCGGTTGCCTCAGGATGGAAGGATTTTTTTTCAAGGGGATTTGGGTAAGTTTGATATCCGTGTTTCCGTATTGCCAACCCTGCATGGCGAAAAAGTAGTACTTAGGCTCTTAAGCAACGATGCTACCCATATTGATATCAACCAACTGGGATTCAATCCTTTTGATTTGGCCAATTACCTGGAAGGCATCAAAAGACCAAATGGCATTTTATTGATTTCAGGACCAACAGGTTCGGGTAAAACCACTACTTTGTATGCTACTTTAAAATTATTAAATAAAGAATCCCGTAATATACTGACCATTGAAGATCCGATTGAATATACCTTAGAAGGTGTTAACCAGGTGCAACTCAAAGACAGTATCGGTTTAAGTTTTGCGGCCGCATTGAAAACATTTTTACGTCAGGATCCTGATGTGATCATGTTGGGTGAAATTCGTGATGCGGAAACGGCTTCGATGGCCATTCGTGCCGCACTTACGGGTCACTTGGTATTGTCAACGATACACACCAATTCTGCCTGGGGAACCATTTCCAGGTTGATAGATATGGGAGTGCCGCCATTTCTGGTAGCCAATACGCTGAATACCAGTGTGGCACAACGCTTACTTCGAAAATTGTGCCCTCAGTGCAAAGAAAGGCATGAATTGGATCAGGCTTTATTTCCAAGACAATTCAAACCATTCCGTACAATCAAGCACCATTATTTACCCAAAGGCTGTAGCCATTGTCATTATACTGGCTATAAAGGCAGAAAAGCGGTGTATGAAGTAATTCCGATTGACGCAGACTTGGCAATGAACATAAAAAATGTTAATTTTGACGTCACCCAATTGTTAAAAGACAGGAATATTAAAACCATGTCTGAAAATGCATTTGAACTTTTTGAAGCGGGTGATACAACTTTAGAAGAAATTTATTCTTTACTATTCAATTTTTAAACCTATTGAAAATGCTGTTTAAGTACCTGTTTACGTTTTTTACATTTTTATCGACAATTATTTTCGCTCAAGACAACACACCAAAAGTGATGACGCAGGAAGAACGCTTGCAAAAAATTGAAGCTAAACTTGACGAACTTTCCAAATCATCAACGCCTGGCTTAAAAGAAGTGGTTGATTTTTCGGTTTCTGGGGTGAGTATTCAGGAGTTTTTGAGAGGTTTGGCTGAAACCAATAACTTGAATATCAATATCGACCCGACTTTAAATATCAAAGTGGTCAATAATTTTACCAATGAAAAAGTAGCAAGCATTCTTTTATTTCTTTGTAAAGAATATAGCCTGGATATAGACGTGGTGGGTTCTATCATGTCATTTCACAAATATGAACCTGTTAAAGCACCCGAAATAAAACCAATTGTAAAAGAGATTTCGGTGAATTTCAATGCTTACAATGACCTCTTAAGTCTTGATTTGCAAAATGATACTTTGTCGAAAGTCACCAAACGAATTACACAACTTACCAAGAAAAACTTAATTCTTGCTTCAGGACTGAACAATAAAATCATTTCTGTTTATATTGAAAACATGCCTTTTGACAATGCGATTGATAAAATGGCTTTTGTCAACAACCTGAAATTAATCAAAACCAAAGACAATTTTTATTTGCTTGAAAGTGCAGAATCTTCAGCGATTGGAGGTCCAACCAACAATTCCTCAAACAACAAAAAGAATTATTTGTCCAGTGGCAATGCACAAAACTCCAGTGTCGACAACCTGAACATGGAAGTTTTTCCTGATACCACTTCAGGCAATCATTTTGTAAGTATCGATGCTCAAAATGTAGCGATTTCTGACATTATCAAAGCAGCGGCAAAAGAATTGAAAATCAACTTTTTTATGTTTTCTGATCCCAAAGGAAATACGACCAGCAAAATACACAAAGCGGGTTTTGAAGATTTGTTGAGCTATTTATTACAAGGCACCGAACATACTTTCAAAAAAGAAGGCAAAGTGTACTTGATTGGAGAAAGAGATTTAGAGGGTTTGAGAACAAGTAAGGTAATCCAATTGCAGCACCGTTCGGCTGAAATTATATTAGAAAACATTCCGGCTGACCTTAAAAAAGGGGTTGACATAAAATTTTTCAAAGAACTCAATGCCTTGATCATTAGTGGTTCTGAAATTAGGTCAAATGAAATTGAAACCTTTGTTAAAC
>CALPQG020000313.1 GCA_943325655.2 Bifidobacterium breve
CTCGCTAAACAACAATCCCTAAACTATTTTTTTACTCTTTTATATTGAATAACAAAGAAGAATGGGGGCAAAAAAAGCATCAATATTGGTTAAAATAAAAAACTCCTCCAACAAATAAGTTAGAGGAGTTTTTGTGATCCCGCTGGGATTCGAACCCAGGACCCATACATTAAAAGTGTATTGCTCTACCAGCTGAGCTACGGAATCTTGATTATATTGGCAATCTTTTTAGAAAACAAAAGCCTGTAAGCTGACTTACAGGCTTTTGAATTTTTGGTGATCCCGCTGGGATTCGAACCCAGGACCCATACAATAAAAGTGTATTGCTCTACCAGCTGAGCTACGGAATCTTGCTTTTACAGAAATACTTTCCGTTATTGCGATTGCAAAGGTAGGCCTAATAATTTAAAATGCAAATGCAGATTCGCAAAATATTTTATATTTTAATGACATTTATGAGTGTTATCAGTCAATCCACTCAAGGTCAGAATAATTATAGTCTCCTAGACCATGCAGATTCTTTGTTTTTAAGAAAGAAAATTATTCAATCCAATAAAACTTATGAGGAATTATTCTACAAACAGGGAGAATACACACCAAGGATGCTTCTAAAAATGGCCTATATCAATGAAGGTTTGGGAAATCAGGCCAAAACCTTATACTTTTTGAACCTCTACAACACCATCAACCCTTCCAAACAAGTATTGGAAAAAATGGAATCCATTGCAGATGAATACCAACTGAAAGGGTACGAATATGACGATACCGAATATTTCTTGTTGCAGTACTACAAACATTTTGACAAAATTATGATTTCACTTTTGGCGTTTGGTTTCTTTGCATTCATATACGTCGTTATCAAGCGTAAAAACAGTAGGGTTACCAAAATTAGGGCGCTAATGGTGATACTGTACCTGGGAAGTGTGTTTTACATTTTAGATGCCCATTTATTCAAAAAGGGAGTAATAATCAATACGCATGCCATTTTATTGGATGCACCTTCGGCTGGGGGAAATTTCATTGCCCCTATTTCAGAAGGAAACAGGTTGAAAATTGTTGAGAAAAATGACATTTGGTACAAGGTAAAATGGAATGAAAAATACGCGTACATCAGGGAAAACAATATTGTAGTATTAAACCATTAAACAACTCATTTGCAAACAAATAAACTTATTAAAAATAACAAAATTCACTTATCATAGATACATTTTATATTAAAACCCATTATATTTTCGTTAAATATTTTTAAAATCATCAATTTAAAATCTATTCATTTCAGTGCAACGCTATTCAATAAAAATTTGGTAAAAAACCAATACTCCAATTTTATCAAATAATTTCGATTCGTGTTTAATTTTAATTTATATTTGTATACATGGCTGAAGCATTTAATATATTACCCGAAGAGAAAGTATTACGAGACAAGGCATTTGAAAAAGAATTCATGCACTTGTCCCGTCCACTTTACAACTTTGCATTCAGGCTAACTTTTGACCAGGATGATGCAAGAGATTTAGTACAAGATACTTACCTGAAAGCTTACCGCTTTTTTGATTCTTTTGAAAAAGGAACCAATGCCAAAGCATGGATGTTCCGAATTCTCAAAAACACTTTTATCAACGAGTACCGTCGCAAAACAAGGGAACCCAACAAAATTGATTACCAGGAAGTTGAATCCATTTACAATTCTGACAGCGTCAATTCACCCATAACGAACGACCTGAGGGTGGATGCCGTGAAAGACATGATTGGGGATGAAGTTGCCAATGCATTGAACAAATTAGGTGTCGATTTCCGGACTATTATCATACTTTGTGACATTGAAGGATTTACTTACGAAGAAATGTCAAAAATATTGAACATTCCTATAGGCACAGTGCGTTCAAGGTTGCACAGGGCCCGTCATTTACTAAAAGAACAACTTTTAGACTATGCTAAAAAAATGGGTTACGACGAAACCAATACAGAAAAAGCAGCAGAATAAAACATGCTATTGAACAGCTAAAAACACATCATTCATCAAAAAAACAAGATATGACACCATTAGTTAACACTTCAGAAGGGTACTCTAAATGCATGGAAGTAATTCAATTGATACTGGATGGAGAGGCAAAAGAGGATGATTTAGCATATTTTAAAAACAACATTTCTTGCTGTGACAAATCAATGGAGCATTACAAATTTGAACAGGAAGTTAGAAAAAACATCAAAGAAAAACTTGCTCAAATTTGCCCGCCAGACAATCTTGATGACTGCATTCGTGAAAAAATAAACGCCATGTGCCAAGACCCAAATTGCTAATTTTCTTTTTTATTTTTAAATTTTATACCTCCTTTTAACATGGAAAGCCCTATACTTTCAGGTTAATTTTATATTTTCGCATTCTATAGCTTATTTTACATTTATGGAAGGCAAACTAATCATATTTTCAGCACCATCAGGTTCAGGAAAAACCACCATTGTACAACACCTATTGGCTACTAATCAAAACTTAGGGTTCTCAATTTCTGCATGTACCAGAAAAAAACGTGCTGTAGAAGAAGAAAATGGAAAAGATTATTACTTTTTAACTCCTGAAGAATTCAGAAATAAAATTAAAGAAAATGCCTTTGCCGAATGGGAAGAAGTGTATGAAGACGCATTTTATGGTACTCTAAAAGCAGAAATCGAACGTATCTGGGCTCAGGGAAAACATGTCATTTTTGATGTAGATGTAAAAGGTGGTATGAAACTTAAGGAGGCTTATGGTGACAAGGCACTTTCAATTTTTGTTAAAATTCCATCCATGGAAATATTGGAACAACGACTCCGTTATAGAAATACAGAAAGCGAAGAAAACATCCAAAAAAGATTAAGCAAAGCTCGTTTTGAAATGGGCTATCAAACCAAATTTGATGTGATTTTGGTGAATGAAGTATTGCAAGATGCTTTGGTGGAAGCTCAAAAAATTGTCTCTGATTTTATCCTTCAATAAGATTTTTAACAGGCAAAAAACGCCTACTATTTTTATTTTTAGCTATGAAATTTATTTTTTTATGCAGCTTTATGCTGTTTTCTCCATACATTTTCGCAACTGATTTTGAAGTAATCGGCGCCAGTGGAAAAGCTTGTGCGGGTACTTTTCTCCACAGACCTGACGTTTGGACAAGTTTCAATCATGCCGCCAACATGCCGACATTTGGCAAAATCGGCATTGGGTTTCAGGCAGAGCGAAAATTCAGCCTGTCTAATTTTCAATCTGTCGCTTTCGCTTCCATTGTTCCTGTCAAAAAACAACATTTTATTGGACTTGGAATTTATTGTTTTGGCGACAATGCTTATAGCTTTTCCAGGCTAAACTTTGCTTACGCCAAACAGATTGGATTATTTGCTATCGGAATTAGCACAGAAGCCTTGCAATGGCATGTTATTGAAACGGCTACTATTTATAGAGGCATTGTAAATTTAGGAGGAAAAGCAATCCTACTCAAAGACAAGCTATGGGTGGGAACTCAGGTGTTAAACTTACTGCAAACTCAAATTTCAAAAGCAAACAATGAAGTAATTCCCAGCCTGATGTGCCTCGGCATAAATTACAAACACAACTCCAAAATCAATTTACTCACAGAATACCAACTACAGACCGACCACAAGTCTGTACCAAAACTTGCGGTGGAATACACCCCAATTCCACTGTTTGTTTTAAGAATGGGCATATCATCGTTTGACCTGATTTACCATGCAGGAATTGGTATAAAAGCAAAAAAATGGACCATAGATTATGCCTTC
>CALPQG020000314.1 GCA_943325655.2 Bifidobacterium breve
CCCATTACACCGAAAACAGAAACAATCAAATTGCAACTTTCTGTAACCTAAGACAACAAGGACAAAAAGGCTCAGGCTTAGCAAATATCTCTTTGTCTGATTTTGTAGCACCCGCTTCAACAGGCATCAGGGATTATATGGGTGGCTTTACCGTAAGTATATTTGGCGCTGAAGAATTGGCCAAAGCGTACGAAGCCGACCACGATGATTATAACAGCATTATGATCAAAGCATTAGCGGATAGGTTTGCAGAAGCATTTACCGAATTGATGCACGAAAAAGTGCGTAAAGAATATTGGGCTTATGTGACTGAAGAACAGTTGTCTAATGAGGAATTAATCGGTGAGAAATACCAAGGCATTCGTCCAGCTCCTGGTTATCCTGCTTGTCCTGACCATACCGAAAAAACAACGCTTTTTGGAATGTTGGATACTGAAAAAGAAATAGGAACGATATTGACAGATAGTTTGGCCATGTATCCTGCTTCTTCAGTAAGCGGTATGTATTATGCTCATCCACAATCGAAGTATTTTGGTTTGGGTAAAATCGGCAAAGACCAAGTAGAAGCTTATGCTGTCAGAAAAAACATGAGCGTTGAGCAAGTAGAACGTTGGCTTGCACCAAATTTGAATTACGATAATTGATTTAGTACAGGGTACTGAGTACTTTGTACTGAGTACTTTGTACTGCGTACAGAGTGCTGCGTACTAAGATTCGTGGGTTATATTTTGAATTGAAAAGTAGCTATTCTTACCAAATCGAATTTGTTGACTTAATATAGCTTGTTAATTTGCAATAAATAAAATACGATGTTAACATCTAGCCAATTAGAACTGGAATTGAAAGCTTTGAAACCCATTTTGTACAGAGATTTTTCTGTCACAAAAATAGGGGTATTTGGCTCATTTTCAGATAATACCTATACTGAAGATAGTGATATAGATTTGTTAGTAGAGTTTGAAAAACCAATAGGATGGAATTTTTTTAGCTTAGAAATTTATCTTGAACAACTGTTTGGAAGAAAGATTGACTTGGTTACAAAACAGGCTCTAAAAGAACAAATCAAAGACAGTATTTTACGCAACGTTAAATACCTTTAAGATGAAAAACAGTGAAGGTAGAAACAATTTGATGTACTTGGAAGATATTCAAATATCGATGACTAGGATTGCGGAATATATTGAAGGGTATGATTTTATAAGTTTTAAACGGGACTATAAAACAGTAGATGCTGTAATTAGAAATTTTGAAATTATTGGCGAAGCTTCAAAAAATTTAGATTCGAGTATTAAAGATAAATACAGCAAAATACCATGGAATGAAATGTATTACCTTCGAAACAAGATATCTCATGAATACTTTGGGATAGATTACGAAATTATTTGGGACATAGCAGTAAATTATTTGCCTCATAATCAAGTTCAAATTGATGATATTATCGCCAACGAAAAATAATACAATTGATTCATTAAAAATTTTAAATTTAGCATTCAATATTAGTATAACTATGCAATCACCGATTTCAGAAATAAATGTATTACAAGACATTTCTACTTTGATAGCACAAAGTAGAAGTAATTTGGTTATCCCGTAAATGCTGAAATAACTTGTTGTATTGCTGATTAAATTATTACTATTTGAAAATATAATTTACAAAAAGTTAAACTAATTGAAAATATAAATTAAATTTGTGTTGTAAATAAAATACGAAAATGTATTTAAGACACATATTTGAAATGCTACAACAGCATTTAGATAATAAGCTAATAACAGTTGTAACAGGATTGAGAAGAATTGGTAAATCTTATGCTTTAAAGCATTTATTGTCCACCATCTCAAGCGAAAATAAAATATACCTTGATTTAGAAAAAGCAGAAAATAGGTATATTTTCAATCAGCCACATTATAAGGATGTGGTAATATCATTAGAGATAGAAGGTATAGACTTTTCTAGAAAAGCTTATATAGCCCTAGATGAATTGCAATTAGTACCCAATATTACAAGTGTTATTAAATATTTGTACGACACTTATGATATTAAATTCTTGATTACAGGGTCAAGTTCGTTTTACCTTAAAAATCATTTTAACGAAAGCCTGGCTGGACGTAAAACAATTTTTGAGATGAAACCACTTAGCTTTCAAGAATTTTTGTGGTTTAAGGAAGTGAACTTTGATTTAACAAAATATGCATTTAGTGAAATTAATATAAGCCTGTATCAAAAGTTAAATGTTTATTATAGAGAATATTTAACCTATGGTGGCTTTCCTGAAGTGGTACTGCATGCGAAAACTGAAAAAGATAAAATAAGCTATCTCAAAGAAATAGTAAATGCCTATTTACAAATGGACTTGTTAATCGCTGGTGATATTACTAAAACAGATGAAATTTATTCACTAATCAGGTTGCTGAGTAAACGTATTGGAAGCAAAACAGATTTAAGCAAATTGTCATCAGTAACTGGTATCAGTAGGTATAAATTAAAAGAATACATTACGTTCTTGGAATATACTTATTTCATCGTGCAAGTGCCTGCCTATGTGCAAAATATTGATCGAGAAATTTCATTATTGAAAAAACTTTATTTTGCAGACAATGGCTTATTGACGGTATTTGGAATAAATGACACAGGAGCTTTACTTGAAAATAGTATTGCAAACCAGTTGTTATTTAATGGAGATGTAAAATATTACGCAAAAAAATCAGGGCAAGAAATTGACTTTATTTTAAATGAACAAATAGCAATAGAAGTGAAAGAAACTGCCGCAATTCAAGATTTAAAAAAACTCGAGAGTAGAGCAAAATCTATCGGTATTACTAATACTACATTAGTAGCCTTAAACTTTAATAATCATGCAGATGTAAAATATACCTGGGCCGGAAATGTCTACATTGCTTAATTCCTTCGGCATAATTGTAACCCAATAAATGTCATCATTTAAAATCATAAATTAAGAATTCAAAATTAGAATCACCGTGTCAGCACCGATTTCAGAAATAAATGTATTACAAGACATTTCTACTTTGATAGCACAAAGTAGAAGTAAAGTTGCGTATACCGTAAATGCTGAAATAACCTTGTTGTATTGGCAGGTTGGAAAAAGAATTAACGAGGAAATACTGCATCATCAAAAAGCGGATTACGGAAAAAGGATTATCCTTACACTTTCTCAAAAGCTAACACAATTATATGGTAAAGGTTGGAGTAAAAGACATTTGTTGTATTGTGTGAAATTTGCAGGTATATTTTCTGATGAAGCAATTGTGCACACACTGTGTGCACAATTGACATGGAGTCATATAAAGTTAATAGTTGGTATTGAAAATGAAGTTAAAAGAGAATTTTTTATCGAATTTACCCAATTAGAACGTTGGTCAGTACGAATGCTCGAAGATAAAATTGATTCGATGTTATTTGAAAGAACAGCTATTTCAAAAAAGCCAGATGAATTAATCAAAACAGAATTAGCAAAATTAAAAAATGAGCAAATAAACCAGAAAGTAGTACAGCGTATTGTGTACTGAGTACTAAGAAAATTAACCCTGTACGTTGTACTTTGTACGCTGTACTTAAGACCCAAAAACATGAAAATAGTTGACCACATTAAAAATTCAAAACAAACACTTTTTTCCCTTGAAGTGTTACCTCCTCTAAAAGGAGAAGATATCAATTCCCTATTTGGTGCTATTGAGCCTTTGATGGAATTTAAACCGCCATTTATTGACGTTACTTACCACAGGGAAGAGTACGTGTACAGAAA
>CALPQG020000315.1 GCA_943325655.2 Bifidobacterium breve
AAGCAGTAAAGGATGCAAGACTCCACAACAGTATAAAGATACAATAAACAGATTTTAACCTCATCATATTCAAATTTAAAATTACTTTTAATAAGTCAATCCCTAAAATAGTTTATAAATTTCTATTTTCAAAAGAAATACGTTGTTTAAGAAATTTATTCTCGTAAAACCTCCTTAATAACCTACAAAAGCATAGCAAACAGTACTTGAATAAATGCATTTAACGCAATAATGATTGCTGCTTGTCCTATCACAGCTCCAAGTTCTTCGGGCAAAATCAGGTACAACAACAACAACATTAAAAATAAACTTATAATTGCTGGAACAACTCCAAACGATGCGGCAATAAATAATGTGATTGCCAAAACGCCCAACAAAATCAAGGTAGACCACAACCATGAAAAATCGCGGTTTACTGTATTTAAGGATTGTTTTTTAGCTTTATACTGTACGGTAGAATAATTGTCTTTGTGTTGATGAAGCTTTTTTAGTTTTCTAGAAATTAGCTTGGTAAGTACTTGGGTCTTAAACGAAGCTGACGGTGTATTTCCAATCGCGAACTTTTGGAAATTATTTTTAAAATCAACTTTGGTGAGAGTAATATTTTCAACATTTACCTGATGCATTGTTTTCCATAACAATGCATCAGGAATATCTTGAACTACCTTTTTTTGTTGACTACAGGAACAACTGAATAGGATGATTCCAAAAAAATAAAGCCTTTTTAATGGTAACATACCTTAAAAATTAGCGGAACTGTTTAATATGGCTATTTCAAAATGGGCCGTCAAATCATATTGACAAGGAACAATAGAAACAAAATTATTGGCAATGGCCCATTCATCGGTATCTTCTCCTTTATCGTTGTTCACAAAATTACCTGTCATCCAAAAATAACTTCTTCCGTGCGGATCAACACGTTCATCAAATTTTTCTTCCCATTTGGCAATGGCTTGTCTGCATATTTTTACACCTCTGAGAGGCTCATTCATTTTAGGAGGAAAATTGACATTTAAGGCCAATCCTTTCTGCATCCCAACTTTCAACATCTCCTTCACAATTTTAATGATGTACTCTTCACAATGTGAAAAATCTGCATCTGCTCCCCAATCACATAATGAAAATCCAATGGCAGGAATACCTTCAAGTGCTGATTCTATTGCAGCTGACATTGTTCCTGAATATAAGACACTTATAGAAGTATTGCTACCGTGATTAATGCCACTGACCACCATATCAGGTTTACGACCACGAAGTACATGGTCTTTAGACAACTTCACACAATCAGCCGGAGTTCCAGAGCTTTGGTATGCCAGTACATCATCACCATATAGATTGGTTTTGTCTAAGCGAAGTGGTTTGGCAATGGTAATGGCATGCCCCATTGCCGACTGAGGACTGTCGGGAGCAACCACCACTACTTCAGCAAAAGTTTTCATCAAACGCACTAAAGTGGTAATTCCTTTAGCCGTAATTCCATCATCATTGGTCACTAGTATTAATGGCAATTTCATATATTTAATTTTTATAGCTTCACTCCTAACACCAAAATATCATCCATTTGCGAATGGCCATGCATCCATTCAGCAATGACTGATTCTAAGTGTTCGCATTGTTCATTTTTAGGCAACTGATACTCTTCAACGAGCAAGTCTTTGAATCGTTTCAACAAAAACTTTTTGAAATCTGGGCCGCCAAACTGATCATGGTAGCCATCTGTATACAAATAAAAATGTGTGTTTTGTTTACTGATATCAAACTCGTGTTTCGTAAAGCAACGCTCCTCTTCCAATTGTTTTCCTCCGATTGGATTTTTATCTGCCTTCACATCAATCACTTCATCATTATTAAGGAGCAATAAATTGTTCATCGCTCCGGCATAAGACAAGCGTTGGGACCATTTATCCCAAACCACAATGGAAATATCCATTCCTTCTCTGCTGTTAGATTCGGTTTGGTTAAATGCCAAGCGAACGCCTTTATGGAGTTCATTCAATATGATTTCAGGACTAAATATTTTTTTATTTTTAATGATTTCATTCAACAAATCATTCCCAATCATTGACATCATTGCACCAGGTACCCCATGACCAGTACTATCACCGACCACAAAAATATGCATATCATCTATGATAGCAGCCCAATAAAAATCACCACTCACAATGTCTTTGGGTTTATTTAATATAAAAAAATCTGAACACATCTCGGACAATAAATCAATGCTTGGCAACATTGCCTTTTGCAGTCGTCTGGCATAATTGATACTGGCCGTGATTTGTTCTTTTTGTTCGTTGATTTCTATGTTTTGCTTTTTAATCTGCTGGTAAGAAGTTGAAATTTTAATGGCAGATCTTGACCTGGCAATCAACTCTATGGGATCTACAGGTTTTTTGATAAAATCAACCGCGCCAGCTTCAATGGACATTTTGAGGTATTCGGAAGAGGTATTACTGGTAACCATAATTACAGGCATTTCACTTGTTGCAGGATTGGCTTTGAGAATTTTTAATACATCTATCCCATCTATCTCTGGCATTTCCCAATCCAATAAAATTAAATCAAAATATTTTTCATGATTCACTACCTCAAGTGCTTCTTTTCCATCAAATGCTTTAAAAATCTGAAAATCATATTTTTCATACTTTTTTAACCCTTGAGACAAATGTCGTTCAATGAGCATTAAATTTAATTTGTCATCATCGGCCAGTAAAATCTTAAGTGAGTTCATGTTTAAGCCATTAAAATTTTACAATTAACTTTGCATTAAAAAATCTTTGAGACAATGTATTTGGTACTGCATATTTATTGCCCGTAACATCTTTGATCCACATATACGAAATGGTATTGTTTGCACCAATGACGTTTAGTATTTCTACCCCCAACCAAATAGATTCAAGATACCTTGAAAAAACGCTTGTTTCATTAAAGACCACAATTTTGGATATTCCAATATCTACTCTTTTATACGAAGGCATATCTAGGGCTTGACGGTATTGAGGATTATCAGGCACTCCGAATGGAAATCCAGAACCATATACGCCGTTAAGGTACATTTTTATCGTTGGATTATTGGGCAAATGGTCTTGAAAAAAAATACCCAAAGTTACCAACTGGTCTGATGGTCTTCTGATGTATCCTCTGTCGTCTCCAGCTACTTTTTCTCTTGTCCGCAAGATTCCTAAACTAAACCATGATTCCTCACCCCTGACAAATTCACCACTTACCCTAAAGTCGGCACCGGTAGCATAAGCCACGGCATCATTCAAAGCATAATACCTAAGCCTTACATTATCAACATCATAAGGCACTACATCATACATGTATTTGTAATAAAATTCTGACGTAAATTTAAATTTCCTGCCCAAATATTTAAAATTCCTTTCCGAACCAGCTATAAAATGTATTGATTTTTGTGACTTCAATTGCGTGTTGATATGTCCTGAAAAATCACGCATTTCTCTGTAAAATGGTTGTTGGTTATACACCCCTGCAGCCAATTTATATACCATGAATTGTCTGTTTTTAGGTTGATGAGAAAACTGAATCCTTGGACTTACGATCCATTCTTTGTTCAAGCTCCAATAGCCCACCCTAATTCCGGTGGTTAAAGATGTTTGAGGAGAAATCGATAAGGTATGTTGTACATAGCCTGCGTAGCGGTTACTACTAAGTTGATTATTGACTTTATTCAGTTTCCCAATTTTTACAAAATCAGCTGAATCCGAAAATGAATATTCGT
>CALPQG020000316.1 GCA_943325655.2 Bifidobacterium breve
CTCAGTAAGACTATTATTGGAAAATGAATTTATTAAAACTGTGTTTGGATATTTCTATATCGCAAACTCTCTCATCGAAACCAAAGACAAGACTAAGAACAACTGTTTGATCTCGCTTTTTTTGATTTCAAAAGTGTTGTAATTATCGTTGTGGCTTCTTAGTTTTATCGTGTCTGGCGTACTGCCGACATCGACATATTTAATCAAAGCTAACTCATCTGTGACGATTGCAAATATTTCACCGTAAGGAATGATACTCCCACTGATCTTTCGAATAGCAATGAAGTCTCCACTTTTAATATGGTCTGCCATTGAATCACCTTTTACCCTCACGATTGCATCAGCCCCTCTTACTTCAGGCAAATTAATATAACCACAAATATCAGCGCTATTGTTTGAAATAAAATTCTGATCAAATCCTGCTGCAAAATTCAAATTATACATTGGTACACCTTGTATATATTCCCTTGCTACATACGTTTCCTTCTGATTTATTTTTTCTTGAGATGGTTTGTTTATCATTTCCCCTTCACCAGTCAAAAACCAATCTTTATTCAATTCAGGAAAAGTTGAGAATAAAAGCATCAACTTATCATTTGATAAATTTCCGTTAGAAGCTACAATTTTACCTATCATACCATTGGAGTAACCCAAAATAGTATTTAGCTTATTCATTGTAATTTCCTTATAATCAACAAACTGCTTTATTCTTCCTCCCTGACCTAAAATAATACCCGACATATTGAGAATATTTTCCGTTAAATGTTTTTATTTGAGAATATTATTCTCAATATTTGTGCCACAATAGAATTAAATTCGATTTTAATTCACAATTAAAATAAAAAGCAAGATACGCAAAAGTATCAGTTTTAACCTGCATAAGCATTAGATAAAATATATAGATGACAATTAACAACGAATTGAATTTATCAAAAGCTTTAACGCTTAATGATTTAGCCCCACTCTCAAGCCGTATCAATGAAATTGAAGCTCTTTTTTGGAGACTTACAAATGTCAACAAGCAATTACTTGAGCAAAGTCTTCAAATTGCTGGCAACCCAAAGCTCGTGAAAGAATCCTACAAAATTGCTGAAGTAGTTAAACTTACAGGTTTATCCCGCACCACCATCAGAAGTAAAGTGGTGAATGGTGAAATATTGAAACTTGAAGCTTCAAGTGTTGGGATGACTTTAATTCCGCGCTCAGAAGTGGAACGTTTGATGAATTTCAAAAATATCAAAGCTGAAAAAGCAGACAATGACCAAAAGATATTTGATGCGATAGCTTCACAACAAATAGTTGGCATTTCTATGTCAAGAACCAAGGTTAAGAAAAAGGCAATGTCTTATTAACATAACTTAGTCAGTTTATAAGCCATTACCATTTCTAATCTCCCCCACCCAATCACCTTTTCATCGACCATTGCTCATAATTAGCTTTACTGGGTTTTGAATGATTTAGTATTTCTGTCGGTGATAAGGGTGATTTCATTCAGCCATTAACCCTGTTACAATATGTCTCTCACCGGTAAATACCCCGAATACTACACTAACTACAAAGGTGAATTGGTAAAACGACTTCCGGATTCTGAACTCCCCAAGCTTGGCCCTGGAATGGATGATCCCTATAGTTCTCGCAACATGAATATGAGAGAAAAATACAATGAAAATCGTAGGGTCTTACGATTAGAAAAAGCCAGAAAAGAACGAGAAGAAAATCGTGTATCTCATTTGAATGAAGATTTTGATTCAGAGGAAATAACTGATTGATTTTCAAAAAGACTTAACCACAAAATAAGACAAATGTCAGCTTCAACTATTGCGATTAGCAAATGCAAGCAAAGCCTTGAGTATATTCCAAGTCCTTGTTTAAGATCAAAGAAATTAAAAGCCATGCGAAGAAACGTTGGCAAAATGGCGGTATTAATGTACCATGATTTTATGGCGTATTTAGGCTCACAAAAAAATGCGGGGTATTGGATGGTTTGGGATCAAGAATGTAAAGACGATTTTGCCATAGACAATGATTACACCTTGGCAGAAATCGATACCCATCTCCAGTACTTCTTTGATAAAGGCTTTTTCTCCAAAGAGATTTTTGAGCAGCACAAGGTCATTACAGGAGAAGAAATTCAGCAAGCATGGCTCTTGTGTGCTAAAAATAGAATGCGTTTCATAGAAGGCATCATTGAGCCGTACATGGTAGTGCCTTTTGAAAAAGAAATTGAAGAAAATCTGAAGAAATTTTCGAAGCTCAATAAAATGCTGAATGTAAAAATTGAAGAATCTACTAATGCAAAAGAACCTTCAATCGAGCCATCCATTTCGGTTAACCTTGATAAAACAAGTTTGGTTAACCCTGATATGAAAGAAGATTTAAGTTTGAATGCAAAAAACAACAAAAACGGGGGACGTATACGGGGGAGTGTTACCTCTAATGACAAATTACAGCAAAGCGAAGCGTTAAGCAGAAGCGAAGCATTAAGCAGAAGCAAAAAAGAAAATAGTATTCATCCTACGGATGTAGATAGCACTTGTAATGATTTTTCCTCTCCTGATACAATTTTAAATTCTTTTACTTCAGCATCATTGATGAATGGATTTGAATCTGAATTGAAAAATGAATCGAATCAACATGCTTCTGACACAAAAACAAGCCCGCCGAAGCCCGATTCGGGTGATTTTGGGGCCGATTCGTCCAAAGCAAAGAAGTTGCCTCATCCTGCCCGTGACGGCATGATTGCCATTTGGGAAAAAGGAAATAACATGATTTATGTGCAGGATAAAATGAATAATATGGCCATTCCGCCACTTATTCGAAAACTGGAAGCTCTCGTGATCCAAGAAGGAAACATTGCCACAGAGGCGGCTATTGTTCAAAAATACGCATGGTTGTGGGATAACAAGGGGCTGTTAAGTGAGTTTTTACAGAAACAATTCCGAACCTTCTTTGGCATCGAAAAGTATTTCCATGACATCGTTGGAGACATTTGGGATCATGACAAAAAGGTGATACAAAAACACATTAACCCTCCATCGGTACGCCAACCAGCCTATATGAGATTGATTTCTGAAATGATTTAGCAGGTGCATTCCCCTCATATTTCTCCATTCTAACATTTATCCTCCACCAATGAAAAATAATATTCAGCCGATTGCTGAAAACTTACCTCCACAAGACCTCCGTATGGAAGAGGTTGTTTTAGGGGCAATGCTTATTGATGAACATTGCTTGATTGAAGTCATTGGCTTAATCCATAGCAAGGAGTTGTTTTACAAAATAGAACACCAGGATATTTTTGAAGCCATCTTAAAGTTGTTCAATGCAGGCAGAAATGTGGATATACTTACCGTTGTAAGAGAACTAAAACAGTTGGGCAAAAATGTGCCCATCACCTACGTTAACGAGCTTACCAGTAAGATTCATGCGGCTTCAAATATTGTTCAGCATATTTATATTTTGAAAGAATTATGGGTAAGACGGGTATTGATCCCTCAAGGACAATTTTTGATGAATTGCAGTTGGGATTTAAGTAAAGATGTGTTTGATTCTTTGGGCAAAATTCAAAATGTACTGATTCGAACCAATGATTTTCTATCCATTAAAAAAGGAAGCTCAATTCAAGAAATTACCAATGACATTTTAATTCTACTTTAACAGATTAAAAAAGAAATAAAATTACTATTGTGTAATTGATTGAAAAATTGTATTTTAGGGTATAAAAAAAATGCAAACTA
>CALPQG020000317.1 GCA_943325655.2 Bifidobacterium breve
AATTTATATCGTATTAATGATTCTTCCAGCTGATTTTTTTGACAAAGGACAATCCCTGTGTATCTCTAAATTATTGCTTAACAAAGAATGTTATGGATGTGGCATGACTCGCGCGATCCAACATTTATTGCATTTCGATTTTGAAATAGCTTATAATTTTAACAAAATTTCATTTATTGTACTTCCGCTTACCCTTTTCCTTATCTTGAAAGACATTTATGATGTGTTTTTTAAAAATAATATACTTCATAAGGAATAAAAAAGGGGCTCTAAATGCTATGGGTATATATCAAAAGTTAATGATATTTGAGATTTTGCGATAGATTCTGTGTAGAATTACAATTGATGTAGATATTTTTTTAAATATTTGCATTATTAAGACGGTATAGAACCCGTCTGTATAGCGTGTTTACTTTTTATAGGTAAGCGCTCTATTTTCTTTTGTTTCATAATCTTTATCACAAGAATGGGTTGCTTAGTTTTAAGACGTAATGGTCCCCAAAATGGTGTTTTTAAGAGATTTCCAAAAGAAGACCGAGTCGCCACTAAAATTTACTTAACAAACCGCCGTATGCCTAACGGCACGTACGTTGGTGTGAGAGGACAACAAAGATAGGAATTTAACTTTCTTTGTTTCCTACTCGATAGTACTTAATACCTTGTACTTTGTACCTAATACTTTGTACTTACTTATACCCCAAAATTTTCAACATCGATTCGTTGTCTTGTTCTTTGGAGAAAAGTGAGGTGGTTATGTTTCCGTTTTCGTCTTGGTCAATCAGCACATGTTTCGGTGCTGGAATCAAACAGTGCTGAATTCCACCATAGCCACCCAATGATTCTTGGTAAGCGCCGGTATGGAAAAAGCCTATGTACAAGGGTTGGTTTTCTTCTACCTTCGGTAAAAACACATTGTAGGTATGGGTTTCTGAATTGTAATAATCCTGGCTGTCACAGGTCAATCCACCTAAGTTCACTTTGCGGTATTGGTTGTTCCAGTTGTTGACTGAAAGTAAAATGAATTTTTGGTTTAAGCCCCAAGTATCTGGCAAAGTGGTGATGAATGAGCTGTCAATCATGTACCACAACTCTTTGTCATTTTGAAGTTTTTGGTCCAAAATAGAATACAAAACCGCACCACTTTCACCCACAGTAAAACTTCCAAATTCAGTAATCAGGTTGGGTGTTGGAACACCATTTTCTTTGCATTTTCTTTGAATGGTCTGCACAATTTGCTCCACCATGTACACATAATCGTAATCAAAATGCACGGATGTTTTGATAGGAAATCCTCCTCCGATGTCAATGGATTCAAGGTCTGGATTTATTTTTCTCAATTCGCAGTACATTTCTATAAAACGACTCAGCTCAGACCAGTAATAAGAAGTATCCTTAATACCGGTATTGATGAAATAATGTAGTATTTTGAGTTTAAACTTCGGATTGTTTTCAATGCGTGTTTTGTAAAAAGCAATGACATCATTGTAACTAATTCCTAAACGAGAAGTGTAAAATTCGAATTTTGGTTCTTCATCCGCAGCAAGTCTGATTCCCAGGTCACAAGTACCTTTTATCAAACTTTCATAACGGTCAATTTCATTCAGGTTATCTAAAATTGGAATGCAGTTTTTGAAACCATCGTTGATTAAATCAGCAATGTTTTGTGTGTATTGAGGGCGTTTATAGCCATTACAAATGATGATTACCTCTTTGTTAACTTTGCCTTTTTCATAAAGTGCACGCACAATTGGAATGTCAAAAGCAGAAGAAGTTTCTATATGAATGTCGTTTTTTAACGCTTCATTCAATACAAATTCAAAATGGGATGATTTGGTACAGTAGCAATATGTATAGGAACCTTCATAATTAAACTTTTGCATGGCGTCATGAAACCATTTTTTCGCTTTGTTGATTTGGCTGCTTATTTTGGGTAAATAAGTAAGCTTCAGTGGAGTACCATATTCTTTGATGATGGGCATAAGTGGCACATTATTAAAATGCAACTCATTATTAACCACCTTGAACTCTTCTGTTGGGAAATAAAAAGTTTGTTCAATGAGGTCCTGGTATTTATCCATGAAGCTTCTATTTATACAATTGTGAAAATCAAGTACAATAATCCTATAAAATTAAAAGCTTTGCAATTAAATCAGGTTAAATAATTGTGAATGGTCATAAAAAATGCCGTTCGCAGGATTGGTAGGGTTAACACAGTAAAAGTGTATCATATTAATTCACTAATATCAGTCTCATCCCAAACCCTTCTCCAAGAGAGAAGGGTTTTTCATTCCGAATCATTTTTATCTTTAATTTCTTAATGCAAGCAGGTTGTTTATAAATTAATCACAAATTAATGATTGAAGTCAAACTTCGGCTCCTTTTGGAGAGGGTTGGGTGAGGCTTTTTAAGTAAATTCATTTAAATACTTTTAATCTCGCAGGATTGCGTATCCCTTGGTTTGCTATATTTTTAACATTATTAAGAAAGTAAATTCTGAATAATCCTATATTTGCAAAAGCCACAACGATTCTTATAAAATTTAAAAATAATATTCAATGAAATTCGGAACCAAAGCGATACACGCAGGTGTAAGTCCAGACCCAACCACAGGTGCCATCATGACGCCCATTTACCAAACGTCTACTTTTGTTCAAAGCTCGCCGGGTAAACACAAAGGCTACGAATATGCCCGTACACATAACCCAACGCGTGACGCATTGCAGGCAAGTTTGGCTGCGCTTGAAAACGCTCAGTTTGGATTGTGCTTCGCTTCAGGGCTGGCTGCTACCGATACCATTGCAAAATTGTTAAGGCCTGGTGATGAGGTGATTTGTACCAATGATTTGTATGGCGGTACCTACCGTTTGTTCACCAAAGTATTTCAAAACTACGGCATCAAATTCCATTTTATTTCCATGGATGATGTCAATACAATCAAACAATATATCAACGCCAATACCAAATTGATTTGGGTGGAAACTCCTACCAATCCTTTGTTGAATATCATTGATATCAAAGGCATTGCAACCATCGCCAAAGCGAATAATATTTTAACTTGTATCGACAATACTTTTGCTACACCTTATATTCAAACGCCCTTAGATTTTGGAATTGACATTGTGGTGCATTCGGTTACCAAATACCTTTCAGGACATTCGGATGTGGTGATGGGAGCCATCTTGACCAATAACAAAGAGGTGCATGACAAATTGATGTTCCTTCAAAATGCATGTGGTGCCGTTCCTGGTCCTCAAGATTGTTTTTTGGTATTGAGAGGCATCAAAACTTTGCATTTGAGAATGGAACGTCATTGCTTTAATGCAGCAAAAATAGCCCATTATTTAGAGGCGCATCCTAAAGTAGAAAAAGTATACTGGCCTGGATTGACCTCCCATAAAAACCATGAAGTAGCCAAAAGTCAAATGAATGCTTTTGGTGGAATGATTTCATTTACCTTACACAGCGAAAAAATTGAAGATGCTTTCAAGGTGTTGGAAAATTTTAAATTGTTCTGTCTGGCAGAATCATTAGGAGGTGTTGAATCTCTTTGCGGACATCCTGCAAGCATGACCCATGCAAGTATTCCCAGAGAAGAAAGGTTGAAAGCAGGTTTGAAAGATACACTGATCAGGTTGAGTGTTGGCGTGGAAGACGTGGAAGATTTGATTGATGATTTGGCCCAGGCAATTGGGTAAATCATTGCATTCGAAATAGCAGATA
>CALPQG020000318.1 GCA_943325655.2 Bifidobacterium breve
ACAAAGGCACAGAATGCTCTCTGTTTTGACTTCTTTCTGTTTGGGTTCTTATGGCTTGGGTTTCGAAATGACTCATTGGAATATGTTTTTAATATAAATCTTTCATTTAATGATAATTACTCTTTTGCTTTTTTATATTAAGCTGAGAGAATTATTTGATTTTAGTGTTAATAATTACGGCGATTCCCGACGTGATAACTTTATCTCGATTCTAGAAACTGGTTGGTTTTTATGTTTTTTTTCAATAAATACATTCAGGCCTCATCCCAAACCCTTCTCCAAAAGGAGAAGGGCTTCACATTCCGTTTTAATTTCAAAGTTTATATTCAATTACAGATAAATCCAATGGAATTTAATTCAAATGTATGTTAGATGTGCAAATCCCTCTCCTTTGGAGAGGGATTTAGGGTGAGGCATTTTACAACCAATTTTTACCTAATACTTTGTACTTAATACCTAGTACTTTGTACCTAATACCTTAAATCTCCACCCCATTCAACACTATCAAATACTTGATGGTAGCGGTTTTTTCGAGTGTTTTGGCTACAGAACAATATTTGTCCATCGACAAGACAACTGCTTTTTTAACTTTTTCAGGGTCCAGGCTTGCTCCTGTCAATTTGAACGTCACCAGGATGTCTTGAAACAAAGAGGGTTCTTTTCCAGCTTCACGTTCGCCATCAATTTCAATATCAAACGCCTCAAGTACTTGTCTTTGTTTTTTCAAAATACTTACCACATCGATGCTACTACAACCACCCAGGGCGGCAAGAAGCATTTGCATTGGCCTGAAACCTTTGTTTTCACCACCAATTTCAGGTGAACCATCAATGTGCATGACAGTATCTTGTTCATTTTTGGCAATAAAATGAACCGCATCATTTTGTCTCGAAAGTGTGATTTTCATGGCGTATATTTTTTAAGCTTCACCAAATTATGTTTCACTAAATCAAAAGAAATGTGTAAAAACAAAATTATGACTACTAATATAGAACAAATTTAAAATTATATTCTGTTTATTCAATTAAAAATAGAATATATTACTAAAAAATTTTACTTATAGATAATTGTCAGAATAATATTTTGTAAAACGCATTTCTGTGCTTATTTTTGTAATCAATTCTCTACTCAAAAGATAGAGAAGGTAATTGTTTTGAATTCCACAAAACAATTCAACATTCAACATTTAAAATTCAAAATTACAAATATGTCCGTAGTTATCGACCCAAATATCGACCCAGCAGCAATTCATGACATCAAAGAATTAGATACAAAAATAAGTCAATTCCTTGCTGGAGATATTGATTCAGAGAAATTCAGAGGGTTTCGTTTGGCAAGAGGCGTATATGGCCAACGTCAACTGGGCGTTCAGATGATTAGAATTAAACTTCCTTATGGAAGAATAACGCCTGAACAATTGGTAAGAATTGCAGATGTTTCTGATGAATTTGCAAGCGGAAACTTACACGCTACTACCAGACAGGACATTCAGATTCACTATGTGAAATTGACCGATACCCCAACGGTATGGGCAAAATTAGAAGAAAAAGAAATCACCCTTCGTGAAGCATGTGGCAATACCGTAAGAAATATTACTGCTTCAGCAACTGCGGGCATTGAACCTAACGAATTGTTTGACGTGGCTCCTTATGCTCACGCCATGTACAAATACTTTTTAAGAAACCCTATTTGTCAGGAATTGGGTCGTAAAATCAAAATCGCTTTCTCGTCTTCAGACAAAGACACTGCTTATACCTGGATCCATGATTTAGGATTTATTCCTAGAATTGAAAATGGTAAATTGGGCTTTAAAGTAGTAGTTGGTGGAGGATTGGGTGCGCAACCATTCATGGCACAAGTTGCTTTTGAATTCCTTGAAGCAGACCAATTGATTCCTTATGCTGAAGCGGTATTGAGAATATTTGACCGATACGGTGAACGTACACGCCGTAACAAGGCGAGAATGAAATACCTGATTGCAGATATTGGTTTTGAAGAATTCACCAAATTGGTTGAACAAGAACGCAAAGCATTGAAAAGCCAATCGTTTAAAATTGCTTTAGAGGTATTGCTTGCTCCTGTGATCCCAACCACTTCAGTAGACACAAACTTAAAACCTGCTGATGCGGACAAATACGAAAGGTGGTACAAAACCAACGTATTCGAACAAAAACAAAAAGGATTTTTCGCTGTTCAGGTAAAATTATTAAATGGAGATATGAAAACGGCTACTGCCCGTAACTTTGCTGCCATCGCAGACAAATACGCGGACAAAGATATCCGTATCACGGTGAACCAAGGCTATTTATTGAAATTTGTTAAACCAGAATATTTGGTTGCTTTGTTCAATGAATTAAATACCATTGGATTTGCTGAACCAGGTTTTGACAGCACCGCTGACATCACGGCTTGTCCAGGTACAGATACTTGTAATTTAGGGATTGCCAGTTCAACAGGCTTGACCGAAGAGCTTGAAAGGGTGATGAAGCAAGAGTACAAAGACATCATTTACAATACCGATATCAAAATCAAAATTAGTGGTTGTATGAATGCCTGTGGACAACACAGCGCTGCCAATATTGGCTTTCACGGCATGTCTTTGAAATCTGGTGAATTGGTTTTACCGGCCATGCAGGTATTGTTGGGTGGAGGTTTAACCGGTAACGGTAAATTCTCTATCTCTGAGAAAGTAATCAAAGTTCCTTCTAAAAATACGCCTGATGTTTTGAGGGCATTGTTGAATGACTATGATGAAAATCAGTTGGAAGGAGAATATTTCAATGACTATTTCCAACGTCAAACCAAAAACTATTTCTACCAATTGTTAAAACCATTTGGAAACACCAAAGAACTGACCCAAGACCACTTCTTGGATTGGGGTTCCAATGAGGCTTACGAAACTTTGGTAGGTGTTGGAGAATGTGCCGGTGTAATGGTTGATTTGGTACAAATATTATTGATGGAAACCAATGAAAAACTAGCGAAAGCCAAAGCGGCACTTGAAGCAGGAATTTATGCAGATGGTATTTACCACGCATACAATGTTTTCATCAACAGCGCTAAAGCACTCCTATTGGCTAAAGAAGTAACCTGCAATACGCAACATGGCGTTATGAAAGACTTTGATACCAATTTTGTGGCCACTGGAGATTTCTCTTTTGATGGATTAAGCTTTAGAGACAAAGTTTTGGCCATCAACCAAAATGAACCTACTGCAGCATTCGCTACGCAATACATCAATGATGCCGAAGTGTTTATTAACCAGGTAATTGCGATGAGAAACAAGCAAGTTGCCGTATAATTTCTATTGAAATAATGAATACAATAGCCCTGAAATTCAGGGCTATTTTCATATATACAGGTTTTTAAGCCCATGGATATACAAACAAAAACACCCAAACTGACCTTGGTTGGTGCAGGTCCGGGTGATCCGGAATTGATCAGTATCAAAGGTGCAAAAGCATTGGCCAAAGCAGATGTGATATTATACGATGCTCTTGCACATCCAGATTTATTGGAGTTGGCACCGGCACATATTGAAAAAATTTATGTAGGGAAAAGGGTTGGCAATTGTGCTTTCCAACAAAAAGACATCAACAGTTTGATTGTGGCATCTGCCCTTCAATATGGCAATGTGGTACGCCTAAAAGGTGGAGATCCTTTTGTATTTGGCAGAGGCCATGAAGAGATTGTTTACGCCAAAGCACACGGACT
>CALPQG020000319.1 GCA_943325655.2 Bifidobacterium breve
GTCGTAGCTAAATTTATAGTAAACCCATTTAAATCAACATCACCTAAAGTAAGCGTAAGATTATTTGCAACGGCAACATTGGTATTTAATTTAACATCACCACTCGCTTTATTGATCGTCATGTTATAAAGTGACAATGGCGTAGCGGATGAAATATTTTGCTCAGTAATACCCGTTAAAAAAAGCGTACCGGTACCGGATACCATTGGGGAGGTTGCAGTAGAAGTTGACACAAAGTTCCCTTTCAAAGTGATGGTTCTGGTACCAAGTGATAAACTTGCCGCATTTTTAAGATTGAAGTCTCCATTTACAGTCGTATTCGCAGACAATGAAGCCATCGTGCTTCCCGCAACATGAAGATGATGGTAGGTCGTTGCTTTCACGGTTGGTGAAGCCCCATTATAATTGACAATATTTCCTGCCGCTGTGGCGGTACAAGTAGTAACAATAGTACCTGATAAATTCAGGGTAGCATTGATGCCCGCTACATAAGTCGTCACATTTCCAACTAAGTTCAAAATGGCATCGGTACCTGCTGTAACGGTGGCAGTAGTACCTGTTACCGTTGTAGTAGAAGCATTACCAGTCACAAAAGCACTACTCGTTACATTGCCCCCAACAGTTAAAGTAGCATTAGCCCCCGTAGAGAAAGTATTGATTGCAACATTGCCATTTACAGTTAAAGTTGAATTGGCATTATTCACCCAAGAACGACTAGTACTGGAACTACTTCTGGTTAAATCTCCTTGAATAAGTACTTGCCCGTTGTTCGTTACCGCTATACTATTGGCATCAACACTCACGTTACCAGAGATTGTTAAATTGGCATCAGAAGTAATCATTTTATTTCCACCAGTAATCGAAATGGTCCCCCCATTAATCACCGTTCCTGTTCCCCTGATATATTTATCTGCACCAGAAATGACAAGATTAAAACCATTGGTATTCAAAGCACCATTCAATACAAAATTACCTGATACTGTGAAATTTTTATTCAATACCAAAGTTGCTCCTTCGTCAATGGTTAAACTTGATACGGAGGATATGGTACTATTACTTTGTACGGTAACCACGGCACCAGCATTAATCAATATATTTGAGGTAGCAGTTAGCAAAGCTCCTTGCCAAGTATCAGGGTTATCAATATCTCCAATCGTATCTGTACTTACCAATACTTTGGCTACATTGATTGTTTTGGTGACCGTTGGAGCAAAAGCAGTACACCCCAAGGCAATGACATTTAAGGTGGAAGTACCTTGGCTGGCAAAATCAACCGAAATTATACCTTTTGTTTGACCAGAAATGATTGTCCCATTGGAAATAGACCAGGTATAACTATACCCAGGAATAGAATCTACATAATATGGAATACCTTGATTACCTTCTGCCACTTTAGCATATCCTTGTATTAAGGTTGGTGCCACAGGTCCAACATGCACAATTTGTGAAATCAGAGGACCTTGGCCACAACTATTGGTTTCTTTAACGGTAATGACACCTGAACCTGTGGTTGCACCATATACCACACTGATAGTATTAGAGGTGGTAGACCCTGAGATGGAAGCCTCAACAGGTATTGTCCACGCATAGGTAGATCCCACACTGTGAGAAACAGAATAGCTGACGGTCGTATTTTTACAAGGCAATGACGTACCAGAAATTGTCACTAAAGCAGGTAAAGTACAGTTATTATCACTTGCGATAGCAAAGGAGGCTGTCACACCTGAAATCCCCGTACGGGATAACACTGTATTTACTTGCGTACCGTGCGTTCCATTGTCTACCCAACTGCCAGAGGTGTTGGTCAATATTCTTGTATTGGCTGTAAAAGGAAATGCCGTAAAGCCATTGCCATCCAAGGTTAAATTGTAATTGGTAGAAACCAAGGAAGTACCGGTGGCAATCCATTGCCCATCATTGAAGTTATTATAAGAAGTAATGCCAGCAGCAGTGAGGGGTAACCCGGCATTTTCTGGAGGCGTGGTTGTAAAGGTATAGGCCAATTTACCTGCGGTGGCAATATTGGCAAAGGCAATATTTACAGGTCTGTAATTGGTCAAACTACCAATAGGGTATAAAAAAGTAGTACCCGTGCTTGACGTCGCAAACCATCTTTCAAATGTACCGATAATAGTTCCTGAGGTATAATTCAGCGTCCCTCTTGCACTTGTCGCCGTACCAAGTGTCATGGTAAAACCTGTATTATCTATATTACCAGAGGTCATTGTCAAAGCATTTCTAACAATCATATTTGATCCAACATTAACAATACCAGACAATTTATTGATCACCAAATTATAAAACGATTGAGCAGCCGTCACCGATAACATCAATTGTTGGTTAGAAGTACCATTTAAAGTAACTGTACCTGTACCATAAGAAAATGTATTGCTATTCGAAAAATCTCCCGCTACACTAAAATCATTATTGGAGGGATTAAAAGGGGAAGTACAAGATAAATTTCCATTGATAGCAATTGCAGCCGAAAGTTTCTTTGTTCCTGCGCCTGAAAGCGATAAATGATGGTAAGTCGTTGCATAAATAGTTTGGGTAGCTCTACTTGCATAATCTACCGTATTGCCTATGGCTGAGGCATTCAAAATACCTGTATTCATCAAAGTAGTCCCTAGGGAAAGATAAGCATTGGCTGCATTCACAAACTGTGCGTTGGCCGCACCTGAAACACCAGAAATGGCACCATAAACGGTTAATGAACCATTATTGGTTACAATCACATGATCATTAATTGTAAATGACCCGCCACTTTTAATTAAAGTCGCAGTCGATGGAATGGTTACATTTTGAACTGCTTTAAAAGTACCTGTATTTTCAATTGACCCAGAACCACTCAACAAACAACCTGCCGTATTGAGCGACAATGCTCCAGCGCCATTGATTAAACCATCTACCATTAAATGACCACCCGTAATGGTAAGTGTTTTATTGGAAAATAGGGTTAAATAACCATCATTGATTACGGTCAATTGTTTTACTGTCGTATTAGCCACTACAGTAACATTTGTACTTGCGGCAATCACTACAGTATCAGTCGCTAGAGGAACGACACCTCCTGCCCAAGTGCTGGCACTTGACCATGAACCTGTTGAATAAGAATTAATTATAGTAGCGTTAATATCAGCATTTAAAATCAAAATGCTAAAAAAACAAATCAATACACTAAACCTTTTTTTCATGTTGTGTTATTTTAAAAAATTAAAAATTAATAAGGCAATACAATAAGGCAATAACAGATCTAACTGATTTTTTGTGGGTAGATTTGATTTATGTTACATGAATTAAATTAGGCCGATTCCGCCATGGTGGACCGAGCTTTTGAAACTCGCTTTTTAATTTGTCACAAAAATATCCTGTAAACCATTACATGGTACAACAAATTAGACAGTGCTTAAACAATGGCTCAACCTCTCACTATCCACACCAAAAACTTATATTACTTCAATTAACGCTTTCCAATACATTGCTGTAAAATAGCAACTAATGATTTAAAAACCACATCACTCAGTAATAACAAAAACATAGTCAAGACTATTTAGGGTCTGCATAATAACTCGCTTACCCATTAATTTTCACTATAATTCTATCTTTTGTCACTTTTTCACTTGATGAAAAAAGTAACCAACGAAAATCAAGACTCCGCCACGGCGGACAAGTTGTTTAAAAAATGCTACGAATTTGCTCCATTACGCTGAAA
>CALPQG020000320.1 GCA_943325655.2 Bifidobacterium breve
ATGTTACCAACTGCGTTTTTAAAACTGGAGCTAGTAATGAATCAAGTTTATCCTCATCCAATTGAATCAGGTTATACTTATCGTGTTTATTTACAGAATATTTCATCTTAAATGGTTTTAAATTTGAATGAGGCGAATGCGCTCAAAGCAAAATGTTTACAATAATATGATTAAAAGCGTTTAAAGAAAAGCAATAACGTTTTTTTCTATGCGCTCAACGATATTAGTGTTTTCTGCTTTGGTGAATTTTTCACCTGTTACTTTTTCGTAAAGTTCAATATATCGGTCGGTAATGGAGTTTACAATTGCCTCGGTCATTTCTGGAATTGTTTGTCCTTCTTTGCCCTGGAAGCCATTTTCAATCAACCATTGTCTTACAAATTCTTTTGAAAGTTGTTTTTGTTTTTCTCCTTTATCCTGACGTTCCTGGTATCCTTCCGAATAAAAATAACGGGAAGAGTCTGGGGTATGAATTTCGTCAATCAAATAGATTTTACCATTCAATTTCCCGAATTCATATTTGGTATCTACCAAAATCAAACCTTGAGCTGCAACCATTGCGGTACCTTTGGCAAATAAGGCTTGGGTATATTTTTCTAATTGTATATAATCTGCTTCTGAAACGATACCTTGTTTTAAGATTTCTTCTCTTGAAATATCTTCATCATGACCAGCATCTGCTTTGGTAGTTGGGGTAATGATTGGACTTGGTAATTTATCGTTTTCTTTTAAACCTTCAGGTAAGTTTACGCCACAAATAATACGTTTTCCTAGCGCATATTCACGTGCTGCATGACCAGCCAAATAACCCCTGATTACCATTTCAACTTTGAATGGCTCACATTTCAAACCAATAGTTACATTAGGATCAGGAGAATTGCTCACCCAATTAGGTACAATATCTTTGGTGGCTTCTAAGTTTTTATACGCTATCTGATTCAATACCTGACCTTTGTAAGGAATTGCTTTTGGCAATACCACATCAAAGGCAGAAATACGATCACTTGCTACTACAACCAGTTTATCAGCAAAATGGTAAACGTCACGCACTTTGCCACGATAGAAATCTGTTTGGCCGGCGAATTTGAAATTGGTTTCTTTTATTGCATTCATACTATTACAAAAGTAAAACTTTCAAATGATATTCAATAGGGGCAGACCTTGTTTTATTAAGAGTTTTTTGATTAATTTTTTTTTGAATAACATTGTAATTTAAAACTATTCTTTAAATTGAAGAGGTACAGTTTTTTGATCCAATGATAAACTTTTATTATTGGAAAAAGACTGTAAATTTGTTTGGATACAACATTTAGAAATCGCCATTGGTATGTCACTGACTTTAACACAAACACATTTTGATAATTTTGTTTGGCTGGCTTATACAGCTCCTCAAAAGGAAGATTTAGAAGCTTTATCCAAACAATATAATCTGGATCATTTTACGGTAATGACTTGTCTGGAATCAGATCATTTGCCTAAAATGGAACAACATGGGGATTATAATTTCATGATTTTAAGGGTGTATTCTGCCAAGCAACATCAAAATGTAACTACTGTTCAGGCATTGTCAGATAAAATCGCCTTTTTTTATAACGACAATTTGTTGGTTACCATACACCGTGTTGATTTTCCTTTTATCAATGAAGTAAGGAATAAATGCACCCTGAATTCATCCGATTTAAAAGTGGAAGAATTGATGACAAGTTTGTTTTTGCAAATTTTTAAAACCTACAAAGCTCCTGCAGAATGGCAATCGCAGCAAATGAATAAAATTGAAGACATTATTTTTTTAGAAGATTTACATAAAATATCCTTAGAGAACCTCTATTACCAAAAAACAGAAACTAGGATAAGTAAAAAACTGTTGATCCTTTCTCAAGATGTGATTCATCAGTTCCATACTACCAAAAGAGGCAAACCTGAATTAAGGTATGTGCATGATTTGCTCTCAAAACTTATTTTAGAATACGATGAAGCCCTTGAAGATGCGCATAACTTGATGCATACTTACATGTCTGTTTCTGCTCAAAAAAACAATGATACGATGAAACTGCTCACCATTGTATCTATGTTTTTTCTGCCTTTAACTTTTATTGTTGGACTTTATGGAATGAATTTCGAGTTTATGCCTGAATTGCATTGGGAATACGGCTATCCCTTATCGCTACTTTTTATGGTGGCTATATGTGGTTTTATTTACTATATATTTAAAAGAAGAAAGGTGATTTAATAAATTTCATTTCGTGGTGATTGCTAATTTTTGTGTTGATTTACGGGTAGTTCTTCGTTTTTAATCTTGTAATTAAAACTATTTTTTCCTTGCTAATTTGAGCAAAATCTTATTTTATGTTAAAAAATCATTATTTTTGAAACCTAATAAGAATTTCATGGAATTAAAGAAAGTAGTTTTAAATGATTTACATGCAGCTTTAGGAGCTAAAATGGTGTCATTTGCAGGTTTTAATATGCCCGTTAGGTATTCGTCTGATATTGAAGAACATAAATGTGTGAGAGAGGCGGTTGGTGTATTTGATGTGTCTCACATGGGTGAATTTAGTGTAAAAGGTCCTGGAGCACTTGATTTGATTCAACGAATAGTAAGCAATGATGCGGCTAAACTTTTTGATGGTAAAATTCAATATGCTTGTTTCCCAAATGAAACAGGTGGCATCGTAGATGATTTGCTTGTTTATAAAATAGCGGAGGAAGATTATATGTTGGTGGTGAATGCTGGCAATATTGATAAAGATTGGGCTTGGGTTAATAAATTCAATACAACGGGTGTAAAACTTGAAAACCTTTCTGATCAAATTTCTTTGTTTGCCGTGCAAGGTCCAAAAGCCGTGGAGGTAATTCAACAATTGACAACAGTCGATGTGAAGGCGATGGAGTATTATACTTTTACCACCGCTACTTTTGCTGGTATTGACAATGTAATTGTCTCTGCAACAGGTTATACCGGTGCTGGTGGTTTTGAAATTTATGTTCCTAACAAAGATGCTGAAAAAGCATGGAAAGCCATTTTTGAAGCAGGTGCTGCGTATGGAATAAAACCAATTGGCTTAGGTGCTAGAGATACGCTTCGTTTAGAAAAAGGCTATTGTTTGTACGGAAATGATATCGACGATACCACTTCTCCAATAGAAGCGGGTTTGGGTTGGGTAACGAAATTTACTAAGAAATTTACCAATTCTGATGCATTGTTGAAACAAAAAGAAGCGGGAGTTTCTCGCAAATTAATTGGTTTTAAAATGATTGAGCGTGGTATTCCCCGTTCTCATTATGAAATAGTAGATGCACAGGGCAATAAAATAGGAGAGGTAACTTCGGGAACACAATCTCCTATGTTGGGAATTGGTGTTGGTATGGGTTATGTGAAACCTGAATTTGCCGCAATAGGTGCAGAGATATTTATCCAAATAAGAGACAAACAATTGAAAGCGGAAGTGGTTAAATTTCCATTTGTTTAATTTAGTTGTCAAGTTAACAAGTTAACAAGTTAACAAGTTTTCAAGTTAACAAGTTATCGATTTTGTTGGCAAGTAAAACTTGAAAACTCGATTACATGAAAACTTGAAAACTCATTTAAATCATCCATTTGTTTAACGTTTTCAAGTTAACAAGTTATCGATTTTGTTGGCAAGTAAAACTTGAAAACTCGATTACATGAAAACTTGAAAACTCATTTAAAAACATCCCTATG
>CALPQG020000321.1 GCA_943325655.2 Bifidobacterium breve
CCTATTGAAAATTTATATCTCTTTATAAAAATCACCTAAAATTTTTTCAATTTAATTTAAAAAAATCCTCCTAATCCTAAATAAAATTTACTGAATTATAAAATTAAAGTTGACACAAACGGTCTATATTAAAAATGTATTTGGTATTATAAATACTATAAGCCAAATCAAAATACGTTGTTTAAACAAAAAAAGTCCCGGTTCTCACCAAGACTTTTCAATTATTACAACAATACACTATTTAGCTTACTCAATAATTTTTTCAGCCAATATTACAATTTTGTTTTCCAAAACTTCTACCACACCGCCATCAATTAGGTAAGTGATAACTCCATCATTCGTTTTAAGTTTCACAGCACCTTTTGCCAGAGAACTGATAATAGGAGCATGGTTTTTTAATACTTCGAAAGAACCGAGGGTACCAGGAAAACCTGCAGAAATTACTTCTCCTTCGTAAACCTTTTTTTCGGGTGTGATTAGTTCTAAATACATTTTTTATAGTTTATATATCAAATTGATGCGTGTTTAATTACTTATTATTAAACACGCATCATTCAAAACCCTGATTAACGATTGGCTTCAGCAACCAATTTTTCACCTTTAGCGATGGCTTGGTCAATATCACCAACAAGGTTAAACGCTGCTTCTGGAAGGTGATCAAGTTCACCGTTCATAATCATGTTAAATCCTTTGATAGTTGATTTAATGTCAACAAGTACACCTTTTAAGCCTGTGAATTGTTCAGCAACGTGGAATGGTTGAGATAAGAATCTTTGTACCCTTCTTGCCCTGTTTACAACTTGTTTGTCTTCTTCAGAAAGCTCATCCATACCAAGAATAGCAATAATATCTTGCAACTCTTTGTAACGTTGTAACATTTGTTTTACGTTTTGAGCACAATCATAATGATCAGCACCAACGATTTCTTTGGTAAGAATTCTAGAAGTAGAATCCAATGGATCTACTGCAGGATAAATACCAAGCTCAGCAATTTTACGAGACAATACCGTAGTTGCATCTAAGTGAGCAAATGTAGTCGCAGGAGCAGGGTCAGTTAAATCATCCGCAGGTACGTATACCGCTTGTACTGATGTAATAGAACCTCTTTTTGTGGATGTAATTCTTTCTTGCATGGCACCCATTTCTGAGGCCAAAGTGGGTTGGTAACCTACCGCTGACGGCATACGACCAAGAAGTGCAGACACTTCAGAACCAGCTTGCGTGAAACGGAAAATGTTGTCAATAAAGAAAAGAATGTCTTTTCCTTTACCTTCGCCGTCACCATCACGGAAATATTCAGCAATTGTCAAACCTGAAAGTGCAACCCTAGCTCTCGCCCCTGGTGGCTCGTTCATTTGACCAAAAATGAATGTTGCTTGTGAATTTTTAAGTTCTTCTTTATCGATAGTTGAAAGGTCCCATCCTCCTTCTTCCATAGAGTGTTTGAATTTTTCACCGTATCTTACGATACCAGCTTCAATCATCTCTCTAAGCAAGTCATTTCCTTCACGGGTTCTTTCACCAACGCCAGCAAATACAGACAAACCAGCATAAGCTTTAGCGATGTTGTTAATCAATTCCTGAATCAATACCGTTTTACCAACACCAGCACCACCGAACAACCCAATTTTACCTCCTTTTACATAAGGCTCAATAAGGTCAATTACTTTGATACCTGTGAATAATACTTCTGTAGAGGTAGATAAATCTTCAAATCTTGGAGCGTCTCTGTGAATTGACAGTCCTTTAGGGCTATAAGGCTGAGGAATACCATCAATTGCTTGTCCAACTACGTTAAACAAACGACCTTTGATTTCATCACCTGTTGGCATTAATATAGGAGTTCCAAGTGCTGTTACATCTAAACCTCTAGTTAAACCTTCAGTTGCATCCATCGCAATGGCACGTACCCTGTTTTCTCCAAGATGTTGTTGTACTTCTAGCGTAATTTTAGTACCATCTTCTTTGATGATTTCTAATGCGTCTAGGATTTTAGGTAATTTAGAACCTTCGTTTGTGAAACTTACGTCTACAACGGGCCCGATTACTTGTGTTACTTTACCAATATTTGTCATAAATGAATTAGTGTTAAGCGACAATTTCTTAGAAAATTCTCAGTTAATTAAGATTGCAAATGTATTGGATTATTTACTTTAATCCAAGTCAAATTTTTGTATAATTTCTAAAAATTAGCCTAAAGTTTTTTAATTGTATTATGAGTATATTTAATTGTAAAATTTGGTTTTATTTTGTTGAAGTACTTGTTGTAGTGTACAGAGTAGGCTGTGCCATTTACTAAAAGTTGAAGTAATTTATTACTCAGTACTTTGTAATCAAGACACTGTATCTTTTAAATTAATTTACTCAGTACCCTGTACTCAGTACCCTGTACTATTTAACAATCCATTTCAATTCTAAAAGTTGTTCCCTTGTCAATCTCAGTATTTTTAATTTTTATTTTGCCACCATGATATTCTTCCACTATTCTTTTAACTAGGGTTAAACCAAGACCCCAACCTCTTTTTTTTGTCGTAAATCCAGCTGTAAAAGCTTGTTCAGCTTGTTTTTTTGTCATGCCTTTTCCTGTATCTGTAATGTCTATGATAATTTTATTGACTTTTTCTTGGTTGATGACGATGTGAATACTACCTACATTATTCATAGCATCCACAGCATTTTTCACCAAATTTTCTACCACCCAACTGAACAATGGTTTATTCATTGGGATTTCAAAATCTTCATTAAGGTTGGTAGCTACACTCAATTGTATCTTACTTGATATTCGTAATTGTAAATAGTCTACAGATTCTTTGATGACTTCGAATATCTTTTCTAAACTCAATTTTGGAGATGAACCAATGTTTGAAAATCTTGAGGTGACTATTTCTAATCTTTTAATGTCTTTATCGATTTCTTCCACGATATTATTTTCTGCAAATGCTGGCGTTGCTTTGAAAATTTCTATCCAGGCCATTAATGATGAAATTGGGGTACCCAATTGGTGTGCTGTTTCTTTTGCCAAGCCTACCCAAACACGGTTTTGTTCTGCGGTTCTTGCATAACTGAATGCCAGGTAAGCGATAAATCCAAAAAATGAAACTACTATCAACTGTAAGTATGGATAATATAGAAGTTGTGTTAGTAAATATGAATTTCTGTAATAGATGTAATTTTTGATTCCCATTGCTGGATATTCAACCAATATGGGTTCATGCTGGTCTTTCATTTCCTCCAGTTCTATTGTCAAAAGTGTTGTCGTTTTTCTTTCTGATATATTTTCTGGTATAGAGATATTTTTTGAGCTTATTGGTTGGTGTTTTTCATCGGTTAATATCACCGGTATGGAATTATTGGCTTCAATAATTTCATTGAATAAAAAAGATATGTTCCCATTGTTGTCTGGACTGACAATAAATTTCAGCCCTTTGGCATACAAATCTATCATTTTTTCTTCTCTTTGGGCCAGTTTTTTTACCAGCATTTCAGTGTAATATATTGATGAAGAAGCAATTACAATAGAGAAGATCAGTAGTGTTGTTTTAAAGGCAGACTTGTTTTTAAGTAGTAACATTATTTATAATCGTTATAAATAGATAGAACTGATAAATATCATATTCATTATTTTTTAAATATAAGCTAAATTTGTGTCTTCTAACAAAAGATGATACACAATTTCAGATCCATAGCAC
>CALPQG020000322.1 GCA_943325655.2 Bifidobacterium breve
CCCTAATATTTATTTCATAACAAATTGTAAATAAGCTCCTATTGAAAATTTATATCTTTATAAAAATCACCTAAAATTTTTTCAATTTAATTTAAAAAAACCCTCCTAATCCTAAATAAAATTTACTGAATTATAAAATTAAAGTTGACACAAACGGTCTATATTAAAAATGTATTTGGTATAAATTAACCGGTTTAATTTAAAAGGTTTAATTAAAGAGGTTTAATTTGAAAGGTTTAATTTGAAAGGTTTAATTAAAATAGTTAACCAACATTATATACCGTTGACAAGGTCTGAGAAAGACCGTTTTAAAGGTTTAGCATTCAACTCACACCAAAAACTCCCAATAATTACCGGGATGAATTACTGTAAAATCACTGTCGGGGTAAGCTTCGGCAAACACTTTAGGCATTTTAACTTTTCTTTTTGGATTCCATTTAAACTCGATAGCATGTAATTTACCATCATAATCTTCAATCAAATCGATTTCATTTTGTTCGTAGGTTCTCCAAAAGTACATACTCAACTTCCTGCCTTTAGCGGCATGCATTTTCATCCTTTCAAGGATACAAAAATTCTCCCAAAGTGCCCCTTGATCAGTCCGCAAAGCAATAGGATTAAAATTATTTATCAAGCTGTTTCGAATCCCCAGGTCATAAAAATAATACTTTTGAGTTTTATTCAATTCAGAACGAATATTCCTACTGAATGGGCCCAATTTAAAAATCACAAAAGACTGTTCCAATAAATTCAAATAGCGTTGAATCGTTTCAATAGCTACTCCTAACAATCCGGACATTTCTCTTAAAGAAACTTCATTGCCTAATTGTAAAGCCAAAGCTTTTAACAAATTCATCAATACCGTAGGATTTTTAACCGATTGCAATTCAAGCACATCCCTATACAAATAATCAGTTGCCAATTCTTCCAGCAAGGCTCTTTTTTCTGTTTCTGGCCTTAAATAGATATCAGGATAAAGCCCAAACCTCAAAATACTTTCTAGTTTTTCGTGGCTTACCAACCTATTTTCAAGTGATGCCAATTCTCCTATCCAAAGCGGAAACATCAAAAACTTTACATTTCTACCCGTAAGCGGCTCATTCACTTGATTAGCCAAATCAAAACTACTTGACCCGGTTGCTACCCACTGAATTTCTGGATAAGTATCAACCAAAAGCTTCAACAATGCCCCGATATTTTGTACTTTTTGTGCTTCATCAAAAACTACCAAAAGAGCATTCCCTACGAAACTTTTAATTTTTTCGGGATTTAGGCCCGCTAAAAGTTCTTGAATAACAAGTCTTTCACAGTTTACATACAAGCCATTCTCCACTGAATTTATCAGTGTTTTAGAAACCGTAGTTTTACCCACTTGCCTTGCGCCCAATACAATTATTACCTTACCTTTAAATAACCAAGGTGTAATTTGACTGATTAAATACCTGTTGAAACTTTCCATAAAACTTGTTAATCCAACAAATTTAACCAAATTCGTCGAACCAACCAAACAAATTTAACCTAATTCGTCGAGTCTACCTGACAAATTATACCTAATTTGTCGAGTCTACCTGACAAATTACACCTAATTTGTCAGGTAGAAATTTATTCATTTCAATAAGAGAGATTTTAAATTCATTTATAGCTAAAAAAATTGCATTAAAATTAAAACAACTACTTCTCTGCTTTATAAATCAAAGTCGAACAATTGGTTTCTACCAATATTTCTCTGGCTATACGGTTTACCTGGTCAACAGTAACCGCTTGTATTTTTTCCAATTCCTGATTGGCCAAATCAACATTCCCCAAATTCGCAGCAAAAGCCAACTGCATCGCACGGTTTAACAATTCAACTTCTGAAAACACCAAAGTGGATTCCGCCTGATTTTTAACTTTATTCAATTCATCTTCGGATATTCCATTTTTCAACAAATCGTTAATCACCTCATTGATGGCATGCTCAGCCATTTCAAAAGTAATCCCTTCATTTAATTTTCCTTCCACAATAAATAATCCGGGATCATTACTTCCTGAAATATGAGCCCCAAGACAGCTAAACAAAGCGTTGTCTTTCACTAGTTGCGTATACAATCTTGAAGATTTTCCATGACCTAATAAATCACTCAACAAATCAGAAGCGACGTGATCAGGATGTAATTTTGAATTGCTGTGCCATGTTTTGTAAATGGCATTGCTAGGTACTTTTGAAGTAATAGCTAACCTTCTCGGTTCAGTTTGTGTGGGCTCTTCTGGCAAATTTCTTAGGTAAGGAACGCCAGCAGGGATAGGCTCAAACCATTTTTCTGAAAGAGATTTCACCTGTTCCATAGTAACATTTCCGGCAACCACCATCACCGCATTGTTGGGGATATAAAATTTGGCAAAAAAAGCTTTTACATCTTCCATCGTTGCTTCTTCGATATGTTGTACTTCTTTACCTATCGTTGCCCAAGAATATGGATGCACTTGATATGCCAAAGGACGTAACTTCAACCACACATCACCATAAGGCTGGTTCAAGTAGCGCTGGTTAAACTCCTCTATAACTACCTTACGTTGAATCTCTAATGACTTCGTATCAAAAGCTAAACTTAACATTCGATCAGATTCTAACCAAAAAGCTGTTTCCAGGTTATTTGCAGGAAGAGTTAAATAATAATTGGTCATGTCAGGTGAAGTAAATGCATTGTTTTCACCACCAACTTTTTGTAATGCTTCGTCATACGAAGGAATATTGACAGATCCACCAAACATTAAATGTTCAAACAAATGCGCAAATCCAGTTTTGTCTGGTGTTTCATCTCTTGAACCCACATTGTACAAAATATTGAGTACCGCCATTGGTGTGCTATGGTCTTCATGTACAAATACTTGTAGTCCGTTTTTTAAAGTAAATTTTTGGTAAGATATCATTGATAATAATGTTGAATGTTAAGTTTTGAATGTTGAATAATAAATGCTGTTTTAATAAATATTTAGCTTAAAACTAAATCGTCAACATTTATCCCGAGTTATTTGGGACTAAAAACCCTTACAAAAATATGGTTTAATTTTATTAAAATCCTTACTTTGTGAAGAATAAACGAGCCGATTGTAAGGTTAAATTTTTATACCAATAAATCATACCCTATAATTCGCCTGCTAAAGACATGATTGCGTGTTTTTTGTTGCTTAAAAAATCACTAAATTGACTTGAATAAATTTTGAATTGCTTAATAAATTAGTCCATGATAAATTACGATAAAGGCCAACTTTCAATTGAAACATTGCTTCATCTATACAAATCCTTGTTAAAACCAAGGTTGATAGAAGAAAAAATGCTGGTACTTTTGAGACAAAACAAAGTATCCAAATGGTTTTCAGGAATTGGACAAGAAGCAATCGCCGTTGGTGTTGCCGAAGCTTTATACCCTGAAGAATATATCTTGCCAATGCACAGAAATCTGGGTGTTTTCACCTCCCGTAACATTCCATTTCACAGGTTATTTGCACAGTTTCAGGGTAAATTATCAGGTTTTACTAAAGGACGTGACCGCTCATTTCATTTCGCCAGCAAAGAGCACCATATTTTTGGAATGATCTCCCATTTAGGCCCACAGTTAACAGTGGCCAATGGCATCGCCATGGCCGATAAAATTGCAGGGAACAAAAAAGTAACACTCGCTTTCAGTGGTGACGGAGG
>CALPQG020000323.1 GCA_943325655.2 Bifidobacterium breve
CGGTACAATCATTGAGTACCAAAACCTATAAAGTAAGTGGCATCAGTGATGTGTCAGGATGTAAAGGTTTAGGGAATGGTAGTGCAGTGGTTACCGTCAATCCTTTCCCAATCGCCAGTGTGTCTGGGTCGGCTTCAATATGTGTTGGCAGTTCGGCGACAGTATCGGTGAGCATGTTGGGTAGGGCGCCATTTAATTTAAAATATACCGACGGAACCCAGATTGTTGCCGTTACCAATATTTTGGCATCTCCTTATAAAATTGTCACTTCGCCTGCCAGTACACAGGTATTTAGTGTGGTTGAATTTAGTGATGCGCAATGTACAGGAGCTTCAATTGGCGCAGCAATCATTACCGTAAATCAAGCCTCAACAGCTACAATCACTGGTGGAACCACCATTTGTAATGGCGTAACGACCAATTTGAATGTTTTATTTACAGGCAATAAACCTTGGGCTGTTACCTATACCAATGGTATTTCTCCGGTTACCATTACCAATATCAATTCAAATCCATATTCATTCAATGTGAAACCAAGTGCAACCACTACCTATACGCTTCAGTCTTCAGGGGATTCTACTTGCGCCGGAACAGCGGGTGGGGCTACGGTAGTGTCTGTACTGTCAGGACTTGATCCTTTATGTACTTGTGTTACCACGGCAAAAATATCAGGAAGCACAGCGGTTTGTGCCGGTGTTGGGGCTGATTTGAAATTCAATTTCACCGATGTGTCTCCTTGGAAAGTGGTGTACACCGATGGACTGAAAAATGATACCATTTCAGGAATTGTTTCCAATCCATATACCTTCAATGTGAAACCTACTAAAACGACTACTTATACCATCAATGAAATTAGCAATGCTACTTGTACCGGAAATAGCAATGGAAGTGCGGCGGTGATTATCAATCCTTCTCCAACGGCACAATTGAGTGATACTTCCGCAATTTGTGTTCTTGGTCAAGCTACCAATATTACCGTTGACCTCACTGGAACTTCTCCATGGAAATTTGCCTATTCTGACGGAACAATAGTTACATCTCTAACTGGAATTACACCTTCCTCTTACAAAGTGTCTGTTAATCCATCCATCAATACCAGTTATACTTTACAATCGGTGTCAGATAAGTTTTGTGTGGGTACTTATTCCGGTAAGGCATTGGTAAAAGTAAATCCATTACATAAACTGACCGCCACGGGGCCAACCAATATCTGTGCTACAGGTATAAATGGAAATGAATATATTCCTTCAGGTAAATTGGCCGGTTCCAACTATTCATGGAAAGTTACCGGTGGACAATTGACTTCTGACACCAGTATTGCGCATGCCGATACGGCTACAATAAACTGGGATGTATTGGCAAATCCAGCGAAACAAATTGTGATTACGGAACATACTACCCTTGGTTGTGCAACAGATTCCTTAAAAATCCCAATATTCTATGACAGCAAAGGATATATTCTTAAAGTTGTGAGTGATTCTTTAGAACAAAATGGTATTATTGTGCTGAATTGGCTTTCTCAAGGTTTAAAACCAACCGATACGGTAGCCATTTATCGCAGAACAGCCTTGCCAACGCTTGGAGCCTGGACTAAAATTGCAAGTGTATTGACCAAACCAGGGGATTCTTATTTGGATGCAAATGTTCAGATCAATGAAAATGCTTACGAATATATATTGAAAGGGAAAGGCCTGAATTTATGTTCAGATTCGATGAATAGCAATGTACATCGCAATCTCTTACTCAAAGGTGTAGCGGATCCTAAAACAGGTAATACCAGTCTTTCGTGGAACAACTATATTGGCTGGACGTCAGTAAAAGAATACCAGGTTTGGACAAAACATAGTGAAGAAACAGTTTATACCAAAGAAGCGACATTAACGGGAGTGGATACCAGTACATCAATGCCTTCCAAAAACAATGAGTTGTTGGTATGTTACAGGGTGTTGGCCATTGAAAATGTAGCAGGTAAAGCGGATTCTTCCTGGTCAAATCCAGTATGTAGTGTGTTCAATTACCAATCAAAAGCAGTAAATGCATTTTCTCCAAATGGAGATGGAATAAATGATGTCTTCTACATCAAGGATATAGATAAAATTAGAGGAAATCAGGTATATGTATTTAACAGGTGGGGGAATGTTGTTTTCTCCGCAAAAAATTATGACAACTCCTTGGTTAAATGGGATGGTGGAGAATTACCGGAAGGAACCTATTTCTTCATCATTACCGTGGATGGCGAAACGGTAGAAAAAGGAACCATATTATTGCAGAGATAAGCGCAGGGTATTATTTAAAAATGAAAAAAAAATTACCGATATATATAATCTTAATCGTTTGGTGTATTCAGGGTTTTGCGCAGCAAGATCCTGACCTACACTTTTCGCATTACCATTATAATAACTTGATTATTAATCCAAGTTATGCCGGTAAAACCAATGATATTAGTTTTGCGGCATTTTACAGGAACCAATGGGTTGGATTTAGTGGTGCTCCTGTAACAGGTACTTTTAGTGTGCATTCTCCAATTCCAAATAAAAATATTGGACTTGGTTTGCATGCAATTACGGATAAAATTGGTTTGGAAAATCACCTGACAGTAATGAGTTCTTACGCTTACCACATCCACATGAAGAAGGTCGTTTTTTCTATGGGACTTTCTGCAGGCATCAAACAATTCAGCATTGACCAATCCAAATTAGAACTGCAGGACAACAGTGGCGTTGACAATGTTTATGTTGGAATGGGCTCGACGCTGGTTCCGAATTTTGGCTTTGGCTTGCACCTGAGAACCAAATTGTTTTATGCCGCAGCTTCTATGACCAATTTAAATCAACCCAAATTAAAATACAATGCTTCGGGTGTATCGGTATTGTCGCGTCATTTTTATGGGAAAATAGGAGGCGATTTTGTGGTCAGCAAAGACTTTTCCATTAAACCCATGGGATTGGTAAGTTATCAGCCCAAGTCACCCATTCAAGGATATATCAGTGTGTTGTTTGAAAAAGACCAAGCCTATTGGATAGGTTGTGGTTACAGAACCGGCGACGCCATGGCCGCTTTGGTAGGGATACATTTTGATAAAATCAAAGCCTTGAAATTCAAAGAAAAAATCACCTTCGGTTATGCCTTCGACTGGACCGTTAACGGATTGCCCACTTACAGTACCGGCTCTCACGAAATCATGTTGCTGTACGACTTCCATCTCAAAATCGCCAGCCGTAACCACAATCCGAAATACAGGAGGCTGGAGTAGTTTTTTGACTATTGTTTAATTGTAGAAAGATGGGGTGTCTTCGTGTTTGAGTTGTGAAAGCTTTTTGTCATTAACTTTCTATCCTTAGAATAAGCGTTAGCGGTTCTAAGGATTAGTGATAAGAAAGAGTCTCCGACTCGGTGCACGTGAACTTCGGTGCTCCTTTGAATAAGCTTTAGCAGTTCTAAGGATTAGGGATAAGAAGTGTCTCCGACTCAGCCCATTCTTGTAGTGAAGTGAATATAAAGAAATAAAAGCTGGTAGAGATACGGGCTTTTTTTGATGGTATGGTGTTGGTAAACTTATTGTGGAATATCTTTTAGGAGTTCGTCTAGTTCTTTATCGGTCAGGTTTTCTTTGTCTGATTTGTCATAAATAGATAGCAGGTAAACCGTTTCGTCAGCAATGACAAAGTTGGTA
>CALPQG020000324.1 GCA_943325655.2 Bifidobacterium breve
GCTGTTCAATAGTTTTGATCCTTGAAATAAAGGCGATTTAACTGCATGTAAAAGTGGGTTGTCGAGTCTTTTTGCCCAATTGTACATGCCGTAACCCATGAATAATTCGTCGCCACCGTCACCTGATAATGTCACTGTTACTTGTTCTCGTGCAAGTTTTGAAACCAACATGGTCGGAAATGCGGAGCTATCTCCAAAAGGTTCATCATAAACAGACAAAAGATCCGGAACCAATGCCATGATATCTTTTTCACCAATCATAAATGTATGATGATCGGTATGGAGGTGTTTTGCTACTTTTTCAGCATAGGGAGCTTCATTGTATTTTTTTTCGTGAAATCCTATACTAAAAGTTTTGACTTGTTTTGATGAAGTTTTGCTTGCTAGAGCTGTAACCAAACTTGAATCAATCCCACCGCTTAAAAATGTCCCTATAGGAACATCACTCACCATCTGTTTTTCGATTGATTTAGCAAGTAAGGTTTCTAGTTGCTTTTTTGCTTCGGTTTCATTGCTTAGAACTTCAGAAGTGATTTGATTCTCCATACGCCAATAGGGCATGAAGTTTACTTTTAAATCATTTTCTTTTAGTGTGAGGTAATGTCCTGTTGGAAATTTATAGATGTGGTTATAAATGGTCAAAGGTTCAGGAATATACCCAAGGTGTAAAAAGTATGGAACAGCTTCTTGGTTTACTGTTAATGGTTTATTGATGTATTTAAATGATTTTAATTCTGAACTGAATGCGAAATTTAATCCATCCCAATAATAAAACAAGGGCTTAATACCTACCTGATCTCTCGTGATGAAAAGTGTTTCGTCTATGTTGTCGTAAATGGCAAAGGCAAACATGCCATTCAATAAACCAACCATTTTTGATCCTAATTTAATGTACAATTGGAGTAAAACTTCGGTATCTGAGCTGGTTTTACAAATTAAATTGTATTCGGCTTTTAAATCTTTAAAGTTGTAAACTTCACCATTAAAAACAATAACATACCTTCCACATTCAGAAAACATGGGCTGATTGGCATGATTGGAGAGGTCTAATATACTTAATCTCCTATGTCCAATTTTTAATCTTTTGCTTTTACTTTCAAAAATTCCCCCAGCATCAGGCCCGCGATGTATAAGCGAATTGTTAAAACGCTCAAAATCGATTTCAAAATTTCCAATTATGCCAGTGATTCCACACATGTGGGTGAGTATTCAAATTAAGTTACAGCTTGTAAATATATTAAAATATCTTAAGTTTTTTGGTAGATTATTCAGCTATATATATAGTTTAATTTTAGGTTTCACTTTTATTTCTTAAATGTTTAATTATCAACCGTGAAATTATAACAAATGAAGTATCTTTTCTTAATTTTGAATTCTTTCATTTCATTCTATAAAACTATAACTTTAAGTTTTGAGACTTAATTACCAACAAACCATCGATTATATTTATAACCGTATGCCCATGTTTCAACGTGTGGGTAAAACCGCTTACAAAGCTGGATTAGAGAATATTGAAGCTTTGTGCGCAGGTGTAGGGAATCCTCAATTGAACTTTAAATCGGTTCATGTTGCTGGCACCAATGGCAAAGGGAGTTCGAGCCATTTTTTAGCCGCAATTTTACAATCATCGTCTTTAAAAGTTGGACTTTTTACTTCTCCACATTTAAAAAGTTTTACGGAACGTGTAAAAATAAATGGAATTGAAGTAGAGGAGGAGTATGTCATTCAATTTGTGCAGGACAATAGTGCGCTTTTTGAAAAAGTAAAGCCTTCTTTTTTTGAATTAACTACTGTGCTTGCTTTCAAATATTTTGCAGACCAGGCAGTTGATATTGCCGTGATAGAAGTTGGAATGGGTGGTCGCTTAGACAGTACCAATATCATCCAGCCCATTGTTTCTCTTATTACGAATATTGGTTTAGACCATATTGATTATCTGGGTGATACATTGGAGAAAATCGCCGTTGAAAAAGGTGGAATTATTAAGCCTACTATTCCTGTAGTGATAAGCGAATTTCAACCAGAGACTTTACCTGTATTTGAAAGTTTAGCCCAAAATGTAACTGCCCCTTTGATAAAAGCCTTTGAAAATTACCTTTTTGGAAGTCATCAAATGGAAGAAGGGAAATTAAGTATTTCGCTTATGAACAATTTAACCCAACAAGAAATAATTCTTCAAAGTGAATTGATGGGCATTTATCAATTAAAAAATTGCATTGGTGTACTTGCTGTGATTGATGTGTTGAAAAATAATGGATTTAGTATTTCTGATGAGGCGATATTGAATGGGTTTTCGAAGGTAATTCAACTCACCAATTTAAAAGGTCGCTGGCAACAATTGGGTGAAAGTCCTTATCTTTTTTGTGACACGGGTCATAATGCTCCTGGGGTAGTATTGATTTTGGAACAGTTGTCTGCTTACCAATTTCAAAAATTGTATATAGTTTTAGGACTGGTCAATGATAAATCACCTGAAAATGTATTAAGTTTGTTGCCTAAAAATGCCTACTACCTGTTTTGTCAAGCTTCGATTCCCAGGGCAATGGATGCGAAATTATTGGCTTACAGTGCAGAAAATCATGGTTTGAATGGGGAGGTAGTGCATGAAGTGAATGAGGCGATTGCTAAGGCCAAAAGTCTGGCAACAGAGAAAGACTTTATTTTGGTTGGAGGAAGTACCTTTGTGGTGGCAGAAATCGATGGTTTGTAATTTTGTAGTATTGAATATTCATGGGAAGAGCGAAGCTTAAACGATTTGCAGTTGTTGCAGAAAATAGAAATGTCATTGAACCAGGTAAAGAATTGTTTACTTCTATTCGTGGCCATTGGCATGAATACTTTGGAAACCAAAACGGGATTGTATTGGAGTTGGGTTGTGGTAGAGGTGAATATTCTACTGGATTAGCAGCGATAAATCCGGATAAAAATTATGTGGGGATTGATTTAAAAGGGGCAAGGCTTTGGAAAGGAAGCGTTGTGGCCGTTGAAAATAACCTTAACAATGTGGCCTTTTTAAGGACTCAAATTCAAAATATTGATAGTTTTTTTGCTGATGATGAGGTGTCTGAAATATGGATTACTTTTCCGGATCCTCGTCCAAAAGACAGCGATGAAAAAAGAAGGTTGACCAGTCCTCGTTACATGGCTTTGTATAGAAAAATCATGAAAGCAGGAGGGGTAATGAATTTCAAAACTGATAACCTGCCTTTATTTGAATATACCTTGGAGGAAGTGTTTCCAAATCAAAGTTTGGCCGATTTAGAATTTACCAAAGACTTGTACAATTCTCCATTACTTGATTTACATCATAAAATCCAAACAACTTTTGAGAAAAAGTATTTGAACAATAGGGAGAAAATTAATTATTTAAGGTGTAGGTTGGTGTAGCGTTTACAGTTCTCAGTTCTCAGTTCTCAGTTTTCAGTTTACAGTTTTCAGTTTACAGTTTACAGTTCTCAGTTTACAGTTTAGTGTTTTTTTGTGATAGTATTTATTTTTTTTACTCAACACTCACAACTCAACACTCATCACTTGTTTTAATTTACTCAACACTCAACACTCAACACTTGTTTACTCAACACTCACAACTCAACACTCAACACTTGTTTACCCACCACTCATCACTTGTTTTAATTTACTCAACACTCACAACTCAACACTCAACA
>CALPQG020000325.1 GCA_943325655.2 Bifidobacterium breve
CACACGATCCGCCGCGGCGGAAACGCCTTAATATTTATTTCATAACACATTGTAAATAAGCTCCTATTGAAAATTTATATCTTTATAAAAAGCACCTAAAATTTTTTCAATTTAATTTAAAAAAACCCTCCTAATCCTAAAGAAAATTTACTGAATTATAAAATTAAAGTTGACACAAACGGTCTATATTAAAAATGTATCTGGTATTACCATACTCCTGTATTGCATAGCCTTAAAAATTTTGCCGCAAAATTCATTTAAAAAGATATAACAAGCAAGCTTAAAGATCTCCGCCTTGCGTTAGCGGGAGTTCCGAAGCTTCGGGATTGGTAGCGCTTTCCGAAAAAATCAGGACAAGTACCGATCACGCGACCCGGCGGGAAAAGCCCCCATACATGTAATCTACATTATTAATACCAACCCATAAAAATCATCTAGCGCCTTATTTTTTAATTATTTGATGATGATTTTTTTTACGATGAATGCATTGCCATCAACCAATAAGTATTCACCAGCTGGAAAATCAGCGTTGAGTAAAAAAGTTAATGTTCCATCTTTGTCAATGGTTTGTATGGTAGAATAAACGCGTTTACCTAAAATGTCTTCTAGTATTAACTCCACTGATTCCATGGGTATAAAACCAGTTAAGCTAATTTCTGTAGGAGTATTTTTAGTGACCGGATTTGGAGAAATTAAGATAAGATTTTTTACTATGGTTTCTGGGTTTGCAGTATTCAACACGCTAAAGATGTCAGAATAGGTGAAATTGTCGTCATTGTCATTTTGTTTAAGACGATAATACCTCATGTTGCTGGTAGTAATCGTACCAATAGACTCACTAAAAGAATAATTTGTAAGTTGATTGCTGTTTCCATGACCATCTACCATTCCAATACTATCAAAATTGCTGCCATCAAAACTTCTTTCAATCAAAAACGATTTGTTGTCTTTCTCATAAGTTGTTTTCCATGCCAAATCCACTGTTTTATTGTTTAATACTGCTTTAAAATCAATTAATTGTACTGGTAAAACCACCGTTCCGGTAATTGACATGTCGTCTATTGTAATTGGAGGCATTCCGTCAACATTATCGTTATTTACCCACCTTACGCCAATGTAAAATTGTGTTAAATCCAGGGATGAAATGGAGAAGTTGGCTACCGTTTGGGTAGAGGATTGGTTGTATAGTTTTGGAGACAGGTCAGTCCAGGTAGTGCCATTGGTAGAATAACAGATTGCGCCGTAATCTGCGTTTGTTCCATCTCCGAGAGCTTTCCATTTGTAATTTAATTTTAAAGCAGTATAGGTTCTAGCATCTATTTTGGTAGCATAATAGGCAATTTCATTGGTGAATTGGTATTTGTCGTAATGGTAATCGTCAGCAGCACCTGCAGGATCTCCAAAAACGGTTAAATTTTTATTGGCATTTATTCTATAGGAATCCGTAGCTGAGTTTGTAGTGGCAAAATAATTATGGGAACTTGAGGTGACGGCGTAAGTTGACCATCCGCATCCACCAGATTCTATGGCCACATTGTTGGTGCAACCTTCAAAATTTTCGGACCAAATGGTCGTTTGCGCTTTACTCGTTAAAAAAGCAAAAAGTAGCACAACCGGTGTGCCTTTTTTTAGCGTTTTTATGAAAGAATTTGGGTGAAATGTGAAAATCATTTTGTTAAAATTTTAATTGTTAAACATTCTAAATTTTGAAACAGGGCAAATACATTAAAACAATACCATACTCAATTCACTGATTGAGGTCTCCTCCCAACCTTTCTCCTAAAGGAGAAGGGTATTACATCCGGGCAAATTTTAGCTTTCATTTCTTAAAACAAGAAGAGGATGTATCAATGAATCACAAATTTGCGATGAAAGTCTAGTTTATCTCCTGTTGATACGGTTAGGATGACGCTTTTAAAAACAATTTATTTTAATGCGTTTGCCCTGAATTTTGAAATAATGAATAGTAAATTGGATAGTGATTTTTTCTTTTTTAAAGGTTAAATTGACTCTATTGATTTGACTATAAAATTAATTTACCAAGATTTTTTTGGTAAAAATTCCTTTGATGGATTTTACTGTAAGTATTTGTATTCCAAAACTCAATGTTTCGTTTAATTCAAAAGTTCCATTCCCATTCGAATCTATTTGAAAATGATTTAAAACTAAATTTTTGCCACATATATCATCAACTGTTACCTGAACGACTTCCAGAAGAGAAAAGTTATTTAGTTGAATTACGGCAAAGGCGTCATTTGGTTTTGGGTTTGGAGAAATTATTATATTTACGTTATTAATTTCATTGGAAATGGCATTTGTTTCTAATACTATCATAGTAGAATAGGTAGCTTTCCCATCGAAGTCGATTTGTTTTAACCTGTAGTAAATGGATGGCTTGAAAAGAATACTACTGTCTGAATCTGCAAATGAATACTTGCTTATTTTATTGCTATTTTCATTTCCTTTGACTGTACCTATGGTTTTAAAATTCAATCCATTGAAACTCCTTTCAATTTCGAATTTTTCGTTGTCTTTTTCCATCAAAGTTTCCCAAGAAAGGTTGATTTGATTTTGTTGCCAATGTGCATTGAAGCCAATGAGTTGAATTGGCAATGCGACTGTTCCGGTGATTGACATGTCGTCTACAATAATTGGCGGCATTCCATCTGCATTGCCATCATTTACCCACCTGACACCAATGTAAAATTGTGTCAAATCAAGTGTGCTGATATCAAAATTGGTAACCGTTTGGGTGCCAGACTGATTGTATAGGTTAGGAGATAGGTCATTCCAGGTAGTTCCATTGGTTGAATAACAAATCGCACCATGGTCTGCAGTGGTTCCGTCACCAACGGCTTTCCATTGATAATTTAATTTTAAGGTAGTGTAATTGGTAGCATTTACTTTGGTTGCGTAATAGGCTACTTCGTTGGCCACTACCCATTTGTCATAAGAATATACCGCGCCGGCTCCGGCCGGATCTCCGAAAACAGTTAAGTTTTTATTTGCATTGATCCTGTAAGTGGCATTATTGGTTACTGCAAAAAAATTGTTTGCACTGGAAGTAACATTATATATTGCCCAGCCACACCCCCCTGATTCAACAGCAGTATTGTTGGTGCAACCTTCAAAATTTTCAGACCAAATCGTGGTTTGAGAAAGTCCGTTGTAGTAAATGGATAAAGTGAAACAAAATGTCAAAAAAATTGATTTAGTAGCTGAAAGTATCACAAGATTTTTTTTACTCATGAAATGTTGGTAGTAAAGTGCCATTTTTTTAGTATTTAATGGTTCGTAAGGTGAAATTTTAAAGGAATGCTTTAAAGTAGGTGATGATTCATTTTTAATTGCTCACAAAATAAAAAACAAACAAATAGTAAGTATATAAAAGCTAAACAAATGTAAAAAATAAAATATTACAAACAAAATGAAAGTATTTGAAATAAATAACTAATTTTGTAATGAAATCGTAGAACTCAAAATGATTTTAATTGATGAAGTATTGTTTCCCCTAAATAAATATTGCTATGCGTAATAAAATACCTTCCGTAAAAGAACCCTTTGAAGTTGTTCCAGAAAGAGGTTCACTTGGATTGTTGGCTTTAGGTGCTGTTGGATTAATGGCCTGGAGAGAGAAAATGGCCGA
>CALPQG020000326.1 GCA_943325655.2 Bifidobacterium breve
AAGGTAGACAAGTTTTACTCAGAAGAGGAACTACAAAAATTAGGAAAATTAGAACTTACTCAAATTTATATGTCAAGGATTGTTACTTTGACTGAAGTGATGCCTTATGTTGCCCTTCATCCAAGACCAGGTGCAACGCTTACTGAAATGGGAATACCATCTAAGTCTGAGCAATTAGATCACGTAGAAAAAGCCAATAAAAATAAATTGCTTTATTTGAATGCTGTAAAAGATACCTTGGATGATATTGTGCCTTACGCTGACAAAACCAACATCATCAGGTCTATTTTGTTTTTTGAAGACGTTATCAAAAAAACAGAAGAGTTTGAAACAAATCTTAAATAATTGACAGACAAAGCCTGGTAAATAAATCGAAAATTTATCAGGCTTTTGTTTTGTAGATTAAAAATAAATTCATACTTTTGTAACCACAATAAAGGAAAGCAAATAGCTTTACTTGTAAGCGAGAGTAGCTCAGCTGGTAGAGCACGACCTTGCCAAGGTCGGGGTCGCGAGTTCGAATCTCGTCTCCCGCTCTTTTATTCAAAGAGCATTTATTCAGGATTCTCTTCCTGGTAAAAAAACAGGTTAACCTTGTGTTAATTTGCCGGGATGGTGGAACTGGTAGACACGCAAGACTTAAAATCTTGTGATCGCAAGATCGTGCGGGTTCGATTCCCGCTCCTGGTACCAAAGCCTTTCGCTAAGCGAGAGGCTTTTTTTATGCCCAATATTGGGGTTTGAATTTTAAGCATGAATAGAAATAATTAACACCTAACGGAATATTATGGAATGGTTTAGCGCATGGTTTAATTCCCCTTATTATCATATTTTGTATAAAAACAGGGATTTTAAGGAGGCTGAAATTTTTATTGATTCCCTGATAAACAAATTACGCTTTAATACCCACCAACGATTTTTGGACCTCGCTTGTGGTAAAGGCCGTCATGCCACTTACCTCAATAGCAAAGGTTTTGAGGTTGTCGGACTTGATATTGCTCCTGAAAGTATTCTGGAAGCCAATAAAAATGCCAATTCAACTTTGTCTTTTGCTGTACATGACATGCGTGAACCTTTGCCTGAGCAAGGGAAATTTGATTTTATTTTAAATTTGTTTACCAGTTTTGGCTATTTTGAAAACGATATTGAAAATGTCAAAACCATGCAGGAAATTAAGAATGGTTTAAAGCAAAATGGTGTTTTGGTGCTTGATTTTATGAATACCGAAAAGGTGATTAAAGACTTGGTTGCCAATGAAGTGAAAATTGTTGACGGTGTTACTTTTAATATTTCCAGAAGTGTTGAAAATGGTTTCATCATTAAAAGAATAAATTTTTCGGACAATGGTCAGGATTACAATTTTGAAGAAAGGGTAGGAGCGTTAACGTTATATGAATTTCAGCATTATTTTAAAACTGCAGGGATGACGATTCAAGCTCTTTATGGGAATTATGCCCTGGATAACTTTGATATTACCAATTCTCCAAGAATGATTTTTGTAGTGAAATAGTAAATATTTTTTTACACTAGCTGGTTTGCTGTGGATAGATACAATTTGATTAAAAAAAATAATTTCTCGCCAAGAGATTGTGAGGTCAGCAGTGAAATATTTTTTTTATTTTTTCTTAGCGACCTTAACGTGAAAAAAAATTATTTGAAATTCCCCATTATTTCTACAACTAATTGCTTGATTATTAAATAAGAAGCAACAGATAATTATACCTCTCAATATTATTTGATCACTAAAAAACGCAGTTGCTTTTTTAATAATTATTTGTCCTGTAAGAAGCGGTTACCAAACTAGAGATTTTGGAATATAAATAACCTTGTTGCACCATATTTCAAGGCTATTTTGAGCAGCAATAAATAGCGACAATGAAATTAGTGTAACAAATACAACTATATAAAAAATGATTGTGATTTAGTTTGCTCCATATTAGATGCAAAACCAGGTAACGATTCAAATAATAACACGTATATTTACAACTTAGTTTTCACCATTTGAAATACAGCAAATCAACATGATAATGTATTCACAAATGATAGTTCAACACTAAGCCCTGTTAAAAACCACAGCAATATGATAAGCATTACTTCCCCACGTATGTTCAATAAATACTTATTAATAGCACTTTTTTTTATATCAACTTTCAGCACCAATTTGTTTGCACAAGTTATATGTACTTCCGATACTGACGGAGATGGCGTTTGTAATGCTAACGATGCTGACGATGATAATGATGGAATTCTGGATGTCAATGAATGCATGACCAGTAATTTTAAGTGGTCTGCACCACCTACAGTAAATGGTAAAGTCGCTACAGGAAACATTAATGGCGTCAATTATACGTATACTTCTACTGTAAACATTAAAACTACGCCTACTATTTTCGCCTTTAGTACTTTTCCGGCTTCCTATAATATTCCAAATACTACTGTTATTAGAAATGACTTTATTTCAAATAACAAAATTGTATTTTCAACACCCGTACTAAATCCAACGTTATTGTTTTCATCTATTGGAGGTGGTAATTGGGTACCGATTAAATTTTCTAATCCTGTAGACGTTTTGTTTCAATCAGGACCTGTTACCATTATCTCTTCTACAAACATATCGGCAAAAGAAGGTTATGTAATTTTAAGAATGAATGGCACTTACTCTGAAATATCTTTTGATTATTTGGCTGATGAAACGTATGTCAATTTTACTTTCGGTGCTGATTTTGCTACATTTTGCGATACAGATGCTGATGGTACTGCCAATTATTTGGATACCGATTCTGATGGCGATGGCTGTACTGATGCTATTGAAGGTGGTGCTGCATTTAAAAATTCAGATTTAAGTGGGCAAAGTTTATCGGGAAATGTAGATGCGAATGGGGTTCCGGTCATTGCAGGCACAAATGGACAAACAATTGGAAGTAGTGCGAATAGTCTTTTAAAAGATTCGGAATGTTGCACAAAACCAACCGTTAGTAGCTCTGATACAAAAGTTTGTGTTGGTGCTACAATCACAGCAAGCCCAACCACAGGGGGTACTTGGACAAGTTCAAACCCATCAGTGGCAACAATCAGCAATGAAGGTGTGATCACAGGGGTTTCTTCAGGGGCAATTACTTTTACATTTACCAATACCTCCACAGGATGTTCTAATACTACAAATTCAGTTACGGTTAATGCTTTACCAACGGTAGTCGCCAATGGTGGTTCAATTTGTTTGGGAAGCTCAAAAACGCTCACCGCATCAGGTGCTACTACCTATACTTGGAGTCCCAACACCAATCTTTCTACTACTACAGGTGCAAGTGTAACTGCTAACCCAACAAGTACCATCACTTATACAGTAACCGGAACAGATAGCAAAGGTTGTGTGGACACTGATACCGCTAAAATTACGGTCAATGCTTTACCAACAGTAGTGGCCAATGGTGGTTCAATTTGTTCGGGAAGCTCAAAAACGCTCACAGCCACCGGAGCAACAACCTATGCTTGGAGTCCAAATACCAATCTTTCTACTACTACAGGTGCAAGTGTAACTGCTAACCCAACAAGTACCATCACTTATACAGTAACCGGAACAGATAGCAAAGGTTGTGTGGACACTGATACCGCTAAAATTACGGTCAATGC
>CALPQG020000327.1 GCA_943325655.2 Bifidobacterium breve
CATAAAACTGGTATTAAGTACAAAGTATTAAGTACAAAGTACAAAAGAACAATAAAGAAACTCTTTTAACTTTGATCACTACAATACAATAATATTGATTTTTACTGAAAAAAATCGTTTAAAATCAAAAATAGTACAAGGTATTAAGTAACAGATCTAACACCTAATACTTAATACCTTGTACCTAATACTTTTTACTACACCAAAACTTCTTCAATATTTTCAAAAGCAATCTTACCTTCTGCATCTAAAGTTACATTGATGATGGCATCTTTTCTGACATTTCCAGCCAATATTTCTTTAGACAAAGTATTCAACAACAATTGTTGCATCACACGTTTTAATGGTCTGGCACCAAACACAGTATCGTACCCTTTTTCACCCATATAATCGAGGGCTTCTTTGTTGGCTTCAATGGTAATTCCTGCTTCTGTCAATCTTTTTTGTATACCCCTAAATTGAATATCAACAATTTTACGGATCTGTACTTTGGTTAAAGGACGGAACATAATAATCTCATCAATTCTGTTCAGGAACTCAGGCCTTACATTGCGTTTTAAATGTTCTAAAACCTGTGTCTTGGTTTTATCTACAATATCTAGCTGGTCAAAGATATCCTTTTTCTCAAAGCCTTCAAAGTTATCCTGAATCACTTGTGAACCAGCATTGGACGTCATGATGATAATCGTATTTTTAAAATTGGCGATTCGCCCTTTGTTATCCGTTAATCTACCTTCGTCCAGTACTTGAAGCAAAATATTGAACACATCGGGATGCGCTTTTTCAATTTCGTCCAATAACACTACCGAATATGGTTTTCGTCTCACAGATTCAGTCAGCTGACCACCTTCGTCATAACCAATATAACCAGGAGGCGCTCCCACCAACCTGCTCACCGAATGGCTTTCCTGGTATTCTGACATATCAATGCGCACCATGGCATTTTCATCGTTAAACAAGAAATCAGCCAAGGCTTTGGCAAGTTCAGTTTTGCCGACACCTGTGGTACCCAAAAATATAAATGAGCCAATTGGTCTTTTTGGATCTTGTAATCCCGCTCGGCTCCTTCTTACGGCATCAGAAATAGCTTCGATAGCTTCTTCCTGCCCGGCAACACGTTTGCCCAATTCCTTTTCAAGGTTAAGTAATTTTTCTTTTTCGCCTTGCAGCATTTTTGAAACGGGAATCCCTGTCCAACGCGCTACAATTTCGGCAATATCATCAGCGACAACTTCTTCTTTCAACATCGCATTTTCTCCTTGAAGAGCAGCAACCTGATGTTTTAAGGTTTCTAATTTTTCTTCTGACTCTTTTATTTTACCGTATCGAAGTTCAGCAACTTTGCCATAATCGCCTTGGCGTTCGGCCTGATCGGCTTCTAACTTATAATTTTCAATGTTTTCTTTTTCCTTTTGCAAGGCGGTAATCACCCCTTTTTCATTTTCCCATTTGGCCTTTAAATCATTGCGTCGAGCCGTTAAATCAGCAATTTCTTTGGATAAAATGTTTAATTTCTCCACATCATTTTCCCGTTTAATGGCTTCCCTTTCAATCTCCAACTGCATGATCCGGCGTTGAATTTCATCCAATTCTTCAGGCAAAGAATCAATTTCTATACGCAGTTTAGAGGCAGCTTCATCCATTAAATCAATGGCTTTATCCGGCAAAAAACGATCGGTAATGTAACGGTTAGACAATTCAACGGCAGCGATAATGGCTTCATCTTTAATCCTTACACCATGATGCAATTCGTATTTGTCTTTAATTCCTCTTAAGATGGATATCGCATCTGGAACATCCGGTTCATCTACAATTACCGCTTGAAACCTACGTTCTAGGGCTTTGTCTTTTTCAATATATTTTTGGTATTCTTTTAAAGTGGTTGCACCGATAGTATGCAGTTCACCTCTTGCCAAGGCAGGTTTCAAAAGATTGGCCGCATCCATGGCACCTTCTCCGCCACCTGCACCCACCAAGGTATGAATTTCATCTATAAAAAGAATGACTTCACCTTCAGAATCTATTACTTCTTTGATAACGGCTTTTAAACGTTCCTCAAATTCACCTTTGTACTTCGCTCCTGCTACCAAGAGTCCCATATCCAAAGAAACGACACGTTTACTTTTGAGGTTTTCTGGAACATCTCCCGAAACTATTCTTTGCGCCAAACCTTCAACAATAGCCGTCTTACCAACTCCTGGTTCTCCTAAAAGAATTGGGTTGTTTTTGGTTCTACGGGATAGAATTTGCAGTATTCTTCTAATTTCTTCATCACGACCAATTACAGGATCTATTTTCCCTGCTTTGGCCATTTCATTCAAATCATTAGAATATTTTTTTAATGAATTGTACTTATTTTCTGCACCCTGATCAGAAACAGTTGATCCAGCACGAAGTTCTTTGATGGCTAATTTTAAGTGTTTTTCATTAAATCCCAAATCTTTCATGAGCGATGAAACCTTGTCATTGCAAGCCAAAAGCCCTAACAACAACAACTCAATACTCACAAATTCATCCTTAAATTCTTTTAAAAAATTGGTTGCATTTTGCAATGCCCTTGCACTGTCATTTGATAAATATTGTCCTTGTCCGGATACTTTGGGATATGCCTGAATCAATTCATCCAATTTTGTATTTAACAATACTGTATTGATACTCATCTTTTTGGATAAATATCCCAACACATTTTCATCTACCAATAAAATGGCTTTTAACAGATGGCCTGTTTCTACCGCCTGCTGGGTATTGGCAACCGCAATTTCAGAGGCTTTCTGAACTGCTTCTTGTGCCTTAATGGTATAATTGTCAAAATTCATATAGGCTTGGTTTTAAGATGTAAGATTGCTGTTAAATTTCAGCTAATAAATAAATCGTTCCAGAATTTCACCTCAATTTCTCATCCAACAAATATAATTCGGAAATAATGTCTGATAAAATGATTTCGATCACAAAAAGATATGACAAAACGTGTTATAAGTGACTAATTGCTAATATTCCAGCTTGATTATCCGAAATGTTGGTTGCTCTTACTTTTACACTTAAGGAAAACCTAATTTATCGACAATAATTGTTCTTGTTCCCCCATTTATATATTTGTTGCCGGCAATTCCTGTTTCAATACTTATAAATTAAACTTTTTCAACACTTTGGCTACCTATTGATTGCTACCATACTTGTACTAGCGTTTCTTCTTTGAATTTCTCGTTCTGAAATAACCAAGCTGTCTTGAAATTGTTCCCAAATACCCAGCCGTTGAAATCTAGTAAAATGATAAAACACCGTTTGCCATGAAGGATATTTACTGTCTAAATTACGCCATTGGCAACCTGTATTATTTATCCAAAATATGGCATTCAAAATTGTGCGTAAGAAATGTTTTCTTTTTTCTTGTATCACCAATAATTTTCCAAAAATTACCCATTGATAATCAGTGAATTCGTGAAATTTATTTATTAAATAGGGTCTAAAAAACTCGCTTACCCATTAATTTTCACTATAACGCTATCTTTTGTCACTTTTCCCCTTGATGAAAAATTAACCAACGAAAATCAAGACTCCGCCACGGCGGACAAGTTGTTTAAAAAATGCTACGAATTTGCTCCATTACGCTGAAACAAAACAAACTCGC
>CALPQG020000328.1 GCA_943325655.2 Bifidobacterium breve
CAATGATTGTGTTTCACCTCTTGTAAAAATTGCAGAACCGTGTGCTCCAGGTAAATAGTTCACTTCGCTCCAAATACCACGAATCTGGTCTAATTTTCTACCATCTAAACGAATACGGTCATTCAATACTAAATTCCTTGCTGCTTCTTTTTCTACATCATGGAAATATTTCTTTACCAAAGTAATATTTTCAGTATGGCCTTCTGGAAGCGCATTGATATATTCGGTAATGATTGCTTTGAAAGCGTCTCCTCTCAATGATTTGTTAGTAATGCATTGTTTTGCAACTGCATATACTTTGTCATATAATAAAGAGGATATTTTAGCTTTTAATTCTAAATCATTTTTTTCGTGACAATATTCACGTTTTGTATTGGATCCAACAGCGTTAGCCAATTCTACCTGCAATGCACATTGTAATTTGATAGCATCATGAGCAAATTGAATCGCTTCCAACATTTCTTCTTCAGAAATCTCATCCATTTCACCTTCAACCATCATGATATTTTCTGCCGTAGCAGCAATGATCATATCCAATGAAGATTTTGCCAATAAGGCAAGAGAAGGGTTAATTACCAATTTACCATCAATTTTCCCAACCCTAACTTCAGAGATAGGCCCGTTGAAAGGAATATCAGAAACAGAAATGGCAGCAGATGCAGCCAATGCAGCCAATGCATCAGGTGAAACCTCTTTATCGTAAGAGATTAATTGAATCATCACCTGAGTGTCAGCATGATAATCATCAGGAAATAAAGGACGTAATGCCCTGTCTACCAAACGACTTACCAAAACTTCATAATCAGAAAGTCTACCTTCTCTTCTTAAGAAACCACCTGGTATACGACCAGCTGAAGCAAATTTTTCTTGATAATCAACAGACAAAGGCAAGAAGTCAATATCTTCTTTCGCTTCTTTGTTTGATACTACTGTTGCAAGCAACATGGTATCGCCGCATTTAACAACCACAGAACCATTCGCTTGTTTAGCTAATTTTCCGGTTTCAATGGTAATGATTTTGCCATCGCTCAAGGTCAATGACTTAGTGATTACATTTAGCATAATTTCTATGAAATAGCGTTGTAAATTTTATTTTAACAGGGAGTGGATAAAGAAACAAAGAGGGAACTCTTTGCAGAATCCCCCCTTGTAAATTTTCTCAGACAAAAATTATTTTCTGATTCCCAGCTCAGCGATTAACGCCCTGTATCTAGTGATATCTCTTTGATGAAGATAATCTAACAATCTTCTTCTTTTACCTACCAACTTCAAAAGACCTAATCTTGTAGAAAAATCTTTGTGGTTACTTTGTAAATGTTGATTAAGGTGATTTATTCTATTGGTAAACAAGGCAACTTGTGACTCAACAGAACCAGTATCTGTTGTTGATTTTGTGTGGCTATGTTTAGCGAAAATCTCTTCTTTAAATTCTTTGCTCAAATACATTTTCTTCTTCCTTATTGCTTTTAACCTATTTTTCCTTTACAAGCCACAAAACTACCAAAAACATTGTATTTTAAAAAGGATATCACCATTTATTTTCAATTATTTATTTCTTCTTTTTAAATGATTGTTTAAACCTATCGAACATTACGGCAAAAAAATCAGCTTCCAATAACCTTGAATCATTTTTAGCCTGCCTCAAAAAGAACAAGCCAATCGGTAGCAAAATAAAATTGGGCATCCACATCCCTACATTTACAGACACGATACTGTCTTTCGCATATTTTTGACCAAGGGTAATCAATATATAGTAAATCACAAAGAAAAATACGGAGATCAAAATCGGTAATCCCAAACCACCTTTTTTAATAATTGCTCCCAATGGTGCTCCTATCAAAAACATAATAATGATTGCAACAGACTGAGAATATTTCCTAACCCTTTCAATATCAAAACTATTCACTTCCTTCATAATCACATCCAGCCGTTCATTGTATGTTTTTGTAAAACTATGTACACTCCTGGCACTGTTAATTGCATAACTAAGAACCCTATTTTTCTGATTTTTATCAAATTTATCGGTATTGATTGGCGCTACTGTTTTTACCTTATTTCCTGAAAAATCTTTAAATGTGTACAAATAAAAAGGTTTATAGTTGTCAAATATGGCATTCTTTATAACAAAACTTTCTTTTTTGATTGAATCAGATGCCAACTGCAATTCATCTACACTTAGCATTATTTTATTTGTTGCAAACAATTCTTCATCTGTACGTTGCAAAGCAAATGACTCCAAACTAAACATGATTTTTGATTTGATAAAAGCGGACCTTACATATTGTTGTTTAGAGCCACCATTATTATCAATTACTTCAACGAACTTTTTCCCTTTGTACAATTCCAATTCCAAAAACATATCATTTTTCACCAATGACATGTGTCCGGAATCAGCCAATACAACATCTGTATTTCCTTTGCCGTTTGTATGGTCATAAATCATCACTCCTTTTAAGGTTTTACCGTCTTTGTATTTCTTATTCACTTTAATACTGTATCCCGGTAAACCATTATAAAAAGCGCCTTCTTTCAAATCAAGGGTTGGCTTTTTCTGCCTTATGTCATACAATAAACTATAAGCCTTTAAATTTGCTATCGGAACAATTTTATTATTAAATACAAAACCAACATAAGTCAGGAAACCAACGAAAATAAAAATGGGTAAAAAAATTCTCAGCATGGAAATCCCTGCACTTTTTATAGCGGTGAGTTCAAAGTGTTGGCCAAGGTTACCGAAAGTCATGATGGAGGAAATTAACACTGCTAACGGTAAGGCCATTGGTGTCATGTTCAAACAAAAATAAAACATCAATTTGGCAAAAACTTCCCATCCTAAATCCTTTCCGACGAAATCATCGAAATACTTGATCATGTGCTGGGTCAATAAAATAAAGACCACCACAGCAAAAGTCAAAATGAAGGGCCCTATAAATGAGCGAAGTATAAGTTTGTCTATTTTTTTCATTATCTACTTTGCCGAGCTAATATTTTTTAACGACTAATTGCTGGCGGATTTTGCGTTCAAATATAAGAATTTAAATCAATTTCTAAGCTTCAGAAGTCCTTGAAAATAACATTGTTTAGCAATTATTTTTTAAAATATATTCAAAATATAATAGAAATAGGTTTGAAAGCACCTAATAATTCATACATTTGCACTCCGAAAAACATGGCGAGGTAGCTCAGTTGGTTAGAGCATTGGATTCATAACCCAAAGGTCACGAGTTCGAGTCTCGTTCTCGCTACAAAGAGGTTTAACTATTTATTTAGTTGACCTCTTTTTTTGTTTTAAAACTATCCCATTGTAAATTATATTTGGATTCATATTCGCCGCGGCGAACACGAGTTCGAGTCTCGTTCTCGCTACAAAGAGGTTTAACTATTTATTTAGTTGACCTCTTTTTTTGTTTCAACACATGCTTATTGAAGGAAAATTTGGATTCAAATGGCACAAGTCTTCGCAAAAGCTCAAGACTTGCGCCAGACAAACTAAAGACATAATCCATTAAAAAATAACAACAAAAGTCTGAAGACTTTAATGATATATGGCACAAGTTTTCGCAAAAGCTCAAGACTTGCGCCAGACAAACTTCAGACTTCATCTAGTTGGAAAATTACCATAC
>CALPQG020000329.1 GCA_943325655.2 Bifidobacterium breve
AATTAATGAACTTATTACTTCAGAAAAACAATGATTGTTCATTACAACTTTAAGTCAAGTACAGCATCACAATTCATTTTTTAGTATCTTGCAGCAATGGAAAATGAATTGATACCATCAGGCTTAAAAATAAATAGACCCGAGCCTATACTAGGGGAAGTTGAATTGGTGTCTTTTGTAAAGGAAACAGCTATTCAAGATGCCATTCAAGCTTTATTTTCAGGCAGGTATGTTTTAATAGAAGAGTTTTATAGCAATGGATTAGAACTTTTAAAGGAGTTGCAACACTTTTTAAAAAAGAAACATCCCAATGAAACGTTTCTAGAACAACGTGAATTTAGAGCCGAATACAGAAAATTATCAAACCTCATATTGATTGAAATAAGGGCACATCAATTAAATGTTAAAAAAGCCCCATTAATTGGCTGGCTAGAAAAATTGTACCCTGAAACTCCTGATTTTCTTTTGTCTTTTCCTCAAATACAAGGTTTGAATAGTGCTTGGCAATGGTACTGCAATGGCGTTGTAATTCCTGGAATTAGGGACAAAGTACATCCATATTATGGCGTGTATTTTCCAACGCGTTTTGAACATATACACCTTTTTGACAATTGGTTAAAACATTACCAAGGTCACAAAAAAACAGCCATTGATGTAGGTATTGGAAGTGGTATTCTTTCATTTTTAATGGTCAAGCATGGTTTTCAGAAATCATTTGGTACCGATGTGAATCCCAATGCAATTGTTGGATTGAAAGAGGCTATGGATGGTACGAAGTTAGCGCGTAAAATAGAAATTGATTATGGGCACTTGTTTGGAAAGTGGGAGAAGCAAACCGAATTAATAGTATTCAATCCACCCTGGTTGCCAGCATCTTATGATTTAGGCCGACTTGATGAAGCGATATATTACAATGAAAAGCTATTTCCCGATTTTTTTGAAGAAGCAAAAAATCGTCTTCTTCCTGAAGGTCGTGTAGTGTTATTGTTTTCAAATTTAGGGCAGATTACCCATCTAACAAAAGACCATCCTATTGCAAATGAATTACTTCATGGAGGTAGATTTGAATTAGATAAGTGTTTTAAAAAGGCAGTAAAAGATGCTTCAACGAAAACCAAAAGAAACCTACATTGGCGGTCAACAGAAGTAGTAGAATTGTGGGTACTAAAGCTGAAATAGGGCGGTATCCCTCAAAAATACCTGAAATGTTTTTTAGAAAGAAGTTGGAGTTCCAAATTGTCTCATAGGGATTAGGAAATTTTGAAAATGGTTTAGGGGCTAAATTTTTTAATAGCATCAACAGAATTGAAAAACAATGACGAATTTCATACTATTTTTTTAAAAAAATACATGTATATTGCATACTGATTAAGATAAAAATAGTGAAAATGAGGTTTATTGAAAGGATTTTTAATTTAATTAGTGTTTTAAGTTATACGGAGGTTTATCAAGTGCTTAAAAACCATTATCTCTTAAAAAAATAAAAAAAGAACACTTTAATCGCCTATTAATATAGTATATGTCAATAAAAACGCTTGATAACATAAGTGAAACTCACTGGACAGAGGTAATTACGCCTACCAATGCAGTTTTTGATTTAAAGTTGAGAGATGTTTGGAAATATAGAGATTTGCTTTTCTTATTGGTTCGTAGAGATTTCGTCTCCATCTACAAACAAACGATTCTTGGCCCAATCTGGTTTTTTTTACAACCCTTATTTACCACTTTAACATTTGTCATTGTATTTGGTCAAATTGCCCATATTTCCACTGACGGTATGCCACAAGTGTTGTTTTACATGACTGGGGTTACCTTATGGAATTATTTTTCGGATTGCTTAAACAAAACATCTACCGTATTTAGAGACAATGCCAGCATTTTTGGGAAAGTTTATTTCCCGAGATTAGTGATGCCTTTGTCTATTGTTATTTCTAACTTGATTAAGTTTGGGATACAGTTTTTATTGCTGATTGGATTTTGGGTGTACTATTTAATTACCACCGATACCATTCATCCTAATATTTACATCTTATTAATTCCTTTGATTGTGATCTTAATGGCCGCACAAGGTTTGGGTTGGGGTATGATAATTTCTTCAATGACCACGAAATACAGAGATTTGGTGTTTTTATTAACATTCGGAATACAGTTGTTAATGTATGCGACTCCAGTAATTTATCCCTTGTCAAGCATTAGCGGTGATTACCGAGTTTTTATAGAATACAATCCCTTGACTCCTTTATTAGAAATATTCAGGTATGCCTTGTTAGGTTCTGGTGCTTTCAGTTGGACATTATTGGTGTACAGTATGGTCTCTTCATTGATCGTGGTGGCCTTAGGAGCGATTGTATTTACCAAAGTTGAAAAATCATTTATGGACACGGTATAGTGTTTATAAATTAAAAGATATCCAAGATGAGCAACATTGCCATTTCAGTTGAAAATATTTCAAAACAATACCGCTTAGGAGAAGTAAGTACTGGCACCATCAGCCATGACTTAAACCGATGGTGGGCAAAATTGAGAGGTAAAGAAGATCCATTTTTACGTGTTGGAGAAGCGAATGATAGAACTAAAAAAGGAACTTCCGATTTGGTTTGGGCACTTAAAGACGTGAATTTTGACGTAAAACAAGGGGAGGTACTCGGCATTATTGGAAGAAATGGCGCAGGCAAATCTACTTTATTAAAAGTATTGTCAAAAGTAACCCAACCAACCACAGGCAACATTAAAGTAAGAGGTAGAATAGCTTCTTTACTTGAAGTAGGTACTGGTTTTCACCCAGAGTTAACAGGAAGAGAAAATATATACCTCAATGGGGCAATTCTTGGAATGACCAAGTCTGAAATTAGCCGTAAATTTGATGAAATCCTTGATTTTTCAGGAGTAGAGCGCTATGTAGATACGCCTGTAAAGCGTTATAGCTCAGGAATGTATGTGCGTTTAGCCTTTGCGGTAGCGGCACACCTCGAACCAGAAATTCTGATTGTCGATGAAGTATTGGCTGTTGGTGATGCCGAATTTCAAAAGAAATGTCTGGGTAAAATGAAAGATGTTTCAGGAGAAGGTAGAACCGTATTGTTTGTAAGCCATAACATGGGAGCGGTAAGAGGTTTGTGTAACACTGGCTTATTTATGAATAATGGTCCTGTTGGGATGTTTGGAGATATTCAATCAGCAGTAGATTTATATTTGACTGCGAATACAAATGCTGATGGTATATTTCAATTAGGACGTCAAGGAAAAGAAGAAATTGTTGTTTTCGAAAAGGTGATTTTAAGGAATCAATTTGGAATTCAGACTCAAAATTATAATTTTGGTGATTCAATAAGTATTGAAATAGAATGTAGTTCAGATCAAGAAGTAGAATTACCTTATTTTTGGATTAGTATTGAAAGTCAGTTCGGATCTTTGTGTGCAGCAAATAGTTTGTTAGATGGTATTAGACCCAAATTTGTAAGAGGTAAATTTATAATTGCATGTACATTTAAAAACTTGAAATTATTACCCCAATCATTTATAATATTTGCTGGTGGAAGATTGAAATCTGGTACCGAAATGTCAACAAGGTCAAAAGAAATTGGCTCATTTACAATGGTATCAAAGTTGAATGAAATAGG
>CALPQG020000330.1 GCA_943325655.2 Bifidobacterium breve
AAAAATAAATAGGAATAAAAAAAGCCCTTTACTATATAAATTCAATCGATTTTTTTATTTTAGCCATTCGAATTGTGACATAGCAGAACTAACGTAGATAATGGAAAGTGTTCTAAAGAAATTAGACAAAATTTTAGTTGCCAATAGAGGCGAAATAGCAGTACGTATATTTAGAGCAGCATCTGAGTTAAGGCTCAGAACTGTAGCGATATACAGTGATGAAGACCGTTATTCTTTACACCGATATAAAGCTGATGAAGCTTATATGATCGGTAAAGATGGCGAGGCGCTAAAACCATATTTAGACATAGAAGCGATTATTCAGGTTGCCAAACAAAATGATGTTGATGCGATTCACCCTGGCTATGGCTTACTTTCTGAAAATGTAAACTTCGCAACAAGGTGCAGGGAAGAAGGTATCATTTTCATTGGTCCAAATCCTGAAGCAATGGATGCCCTTGGCGACAAAGTAAGAGCGAAAGTGATTGCGATGAAAGCTGGTGTGCCATTGATTGAAGACAGTCATGAAGATTTGTCCAATATTGAAATTACCAAAAAAGAAGCGGCCAGAATTGGTTATCCTGTAATGATCAAAGCTGCTGCTGGTGGTGGTGGACGAGGAATGCGTGTGGTAAATTCTGAAGCTGAAATCGAAAACCTCTACAATGAAGCCAAAGGGGAAGCCGGCAAAGCTTTCGGTGATGATACTGTTTTCTTAGAAAAATTCATTACCAACCAAAAACACATTGAAATTCAAATCATGGCAGATAACTATGGCAACATAGTGCATTTGTATGAAAGAGATTGTTCGGTGCAACGTCGTTTTCAAAAGGTAGTAGAAGTTGCTCCCTGCCCCGTGTTGGAGCCTGAAACGAAACAAAAAATGTACGACTATGCTATAAACATAGCGCGTGAAGTGGGTTATAACAACGTAGGAACGGTAGAGTTTTTAGTGGATGCCCAGGAAAACATTTATTTTATTGAAGTGAATCCCCGCGTTCAGGTGGAACATACCATTACCGAACAGGTAACTGGTATTGACATTGTTCGCTCTCAAATATTAATTGCCAAAGGACACCTTTTATCTGATCCTTGTATTTTTATTACCAAACAAGAAGATGTGAAATTGAACGGTTTTGCTGTTCAATGTCGTGTAACTACTGAAGATCCCTCTAACGGTTTCAAACCAGATTACGGTACGATTATCGCCTACAGAAATGCTGGTGGATTTGGTATTCGTCTCGATGAAGGAAGTACTTATCCTGGTGTAAAAGTTTCGCCATATTTCGATTCTCTGTTGGTGAAAATTACGGCTTCTGGTCGTACCATGAAAGGTGCTTGCGAAAGGATGTACCGTACGTTAACCGAATACAGAATCAGGGGGGTGAAAACCAATATTGGTTTCCTTGAAAATGTAATTCGTAACCCTGAATTTATCAGAGGGGAAGCCACGGTTAAATTTATTGAATCGCATCCTGAATTGTTGAAAATACCTCGTCGCCAAGATAGGGGTACAAAAACATTGCTTTATTTGGCCAATGTGATTGTAAATGGACATACAGATGTAAAGAATCCTGACACCACCAAAAAATTCCAAAAACCAATTGTTCCTAATTTTGATACCTATGGTGCTTTCCCTGAAGGAACCAAAAATAAATTGGAAACTTTGGGTAGAGATGGGTTTATTGATTGGTTAAAAAATACCAACGAAATCCAGTATACCGATACTACGTTTAGGGATGCGCACCAAAGTCTTTTATCGACCAGAATGCGTACTACTGACATGGTGAAAGTTGCGGAAAGTCTGGCTAAAAATCATCCACAAATTTTCTCTCTAGAAATGTGGGGGGGCGCAACATTCGATGTTTCGATGCGTTTCTTACATGAATGTCCTTGGGACAGGTTACAACGTTTGCGCGCTGCTGCTCCAAACATTTTATTCCAAATGTTGATTCGTGGTGCCAATGCCATTGGTTATAAAGCCTATCCTGATAATTTGGTGGAGAAATTTATTGAAAAATCAGGTGAAAATGGAATTGATGTCTTCCGTATTTTTGATTCATTGAATTGGATGGAAGGAATGAAAACAAGTATCAATGCGGTAAGAGAACGCACTTCAGGACTTGCTGAAGGGGTAATCTGCTATACTGGCGATGTTACCAATATCAACAATACCAAATACAACTTACAATATTACCTTGACTTAGCCCGTCAATTGGAAGATGCTGGCGTGCACATGCTTTGTATCAAAGACATGGCTGGTTTGTTAAAACCTTATGCAGCAACAGAATTAATTACTGAACTTAAAAAAGTAGTTAGTCTGCCGATACATTTGCATACCCATGATACAGCCTCTATACAATCCGCTACTTACTTAAAAGCCATTGAGGCAGGTGTAGATGTGATTGATGTGGCCATTGCTTCTATGTCTGGATTAACGTCTCAACCTAGTTTCAACTCTACGGTTGCCATGATGCAGGGACATCCAAGAGAAAACAAAATTGACTTAGAATTATTGAACCGTCAATCTGATTATTGGGAAATCGTTCGTGAGTTTTATTATCCTTTTGAATCTGGTTTGAAAGCCGGAACTGCTGAGGTATACGATCACGAAATGCCAGGCGGACAATATACCAACTTGATGCAACAAGCGGCTTCACTTGGATTGGGTCAAAAATGGTTGGAGATCAAGAAAAATTATGCCTTGGTAAATAAATTGTTTGGTGACATCGTAAAAGTAACTCCTAGCTCTAAAGTGGTTGGTGACCTTGCTTTATTCATGACCTCAAATGGGTATACTGCTGAAGATTTGTTAGAAAAAGGACAAAGCATTCCTTTCCCTGATTCTGTAATCAGTTTCTTTAAAGGAGATTTAGGTCAACCTTATGGTGGCTTCCCTTCTAAACTACAAAAAGTAGTATTGAAAGATGAAGTAGCTTATACCGAACGTCCAAACGAACACATGGACCCTATTGATTTCGATAAAGAATTCGATAATTTCCAGAAAAAATACGGTAAAGAATGTTCCTTCTTAGACTTCTTGTCCTATAAAATGTATCCTAAGGTTTTTGAAGAATATTACCACCACAAAGTAATTTATGGTGATACCTCCAATATTCCTACACCAGCATTTTTCTATGGCATGAAAACGTATGAAGAAATTATGGTGCCTATCTCTAAAGGGAAAAATATCATCGTGAAGATGTTGTTTAGTTTTCCTCCGGATGAAAATGGTATGCGTACAGTTTCTTTTGAGTTGAATGGACAAACAAGAAGGGTTCAGGTAAAAGACCTGGCTTTCCAATCTGTAAAACCTACCCATAGAAAGGCAGAAAAAGACACTGAAATCGGCTCTCCATTACAAGGGAAACTGGCTAAAATTTTGGTTAAATCAGGTCAAGCGGTAAAAGAAAATACGCCCTTGTTTATCATTGAAGCCATGAAAATGGAAACTACAATTATGGCGCCTGCTGTTGGTAAAGTAAAAAGAATAGAAATTAAAGAAGGTGAACTGGTAGAACAGGACGATTTAATCATTGAACTTGAATTCAACCAATAATATTGAGTGTTGAGTGTTGGGTTTTTAGTGTTAAGT
>CALPQG020000331.1 GCA_943325655.2 Bifidobacterium breve
AAGTTATAATGTAAACTGGGCTGAAAATTTTAATCCCCATCGGTTTATTTTATACCCAAGTTGTTGCTCGTCATTATAAGTGAGTCGGTGAAGTACTTCTATCCGTAAGAATTTAAAAATATTTTCTATGCCATAACCCGCTTCCCAGTAAGGTGTATTGGTCAAATGATTGTATTGTGGATTGAATACGCCACCAACCATGATGTTTTCATTGGCGCTTTTCACGCCACCCCAAAGCACTGTGGTGGTCAATACCTCTCTCCATTTTAATTTATTGAGCAATGGAATTTTATTAAATAGCAATCCTTCCAGGTGTTGCGCGTATTCAATGGAAACAAAACGATCGCTCACGAATTCAAAATAATTCATCAAGTTAAATGAATTGCGGTTATACAATGGGGTTTCATTTCCCAAATGTACCCTCAGTAACGGATATGGTAGTTCTTCATGGATGTATCCGGCATTGAAATTATACCTTCCATAACCTAAAAATCCTGTTTTAAACCTATGGACAACATTTATGTTGATTTTATTGTAATCAAATGAACCTCCCAATAGTCCTTTGAATCCATGGGCGTATCTCAAGGTCAATACAGGCCAGTTTTTGGTGCCCAAAGACATCCTGTTGTTTCCATTTCTAATCCAGATTTCTTTTCTTGAAAGTCTGATTTGTCCTGCTATTTCTGTGGCATTCAAATTATAGCCTTTGGGAGAGTTTGCGGTGTCCGATACATTTTTGTAATAGGCAAAGGGGTGGTTTAAATAAAATTCCTGAAGTGGATCAAAAGACCTGGTTTTGAAATGTATGGAAGGAGTAATTCCTTTTTTTATTTCAGATTCAAAAGAAAATGTATTTTCGGTAAACCAATAGGGTCTGCGTAACATACCATTTCGGGTGGACGCTAAAAACAAGGCATTATTTCCTGCGAGGTCTGTTTCAAATCCCAATTGTTCAATATCTCGTGTATGGGAAATGCTTAATTCTGTCCAGTGATTTTTAGAAAAAATATAATTAAGTCCGCCGCTGTATTTCCATTTTTTGTCTTTGGTACCATAAGCCAGGTACCCTTTCAGGGTTAATTTATTACTCATTCTAAAATTGGTCACAAAACCCAGTCTGACACGGTGGCCTTCCACATTGTTGTGGTTATACAGGTATAAATAAGGGCCTATATTGAAATAACCAATTCTTTTATAACCGTTGATGGCAATGTCAATGAGTTCGATATAGGTTTTTACAGTAGGTAAATTGTTGAGTGTATCAATCATTTGGTACACGTTTTTTTCTGAAGTATTTAGCTTTTCGTGTCTTTTCTCATCCCAATAACTTTGTTGCTTTTCTTGGGCATCTTCAGCAATGTTGTATTCTGTATCAAAAAAATCTTTTTCAGTATGTGGTTGATTGATAATGACATCTTTGTTGGAGATGTAGTATTTGGCTATCATTCCGGCAATGCTGTCAAGAGGTTCTTCAATGTCCAATAAAATTCTTGTTCTTGCTGGATACCATGGACCAGATGCTGTTTGGTCTAATTCCTGTTTGATTTTAATGAGGTCAACAAAATTCAGGTTTGCAGTTTTGTCAATAACCAAATCAACACGCTTCAAGGCATAACTTGAATCTGTAATCCAGATATGCCCTTTGAAAGCTAAGTCTTGTGGATTTTTAGGCGTTACTTCAATTTTATAACACCAATCTTTGTCCACAAACATACTGTCTTCCAGGTAAAATTCGTAGTACATTTTCCAGCCATCAGCAATCGGGGATACGAAATTTTTGTTCACAATCATCACCCAGTTTTGGTTAAAATCGTACTCAATAAATGCTTGTTCTATCAATTGTTGTAAGATTGTTCCTTCACCCAATCCTACACCTCTTTTTTTCTGGGCTACGATTAGTTCTTTTTCTTTATTTATTACACGATCAACATACACATTTTTAATGGTTTCGGTCATGTAAAAAGGCAAAACATGTTTTCCATCATCACCATTCACTTCTTTCATACTGTCTAATAAAGCCGCAATTTCGCGCATAGCTTTACGCTTTTTCATTTTATTGGAAATGTGGTCAATGTCAATTTCAATCTTACTGTACTGTTCTGTTTCTATTTGTTTGATGAGCGCCCTGTCGTTCAACTTTTTGTTGATGACAGCCTTTCTAATGAGTTGGTAAGCAGGGTTTTCTTTGGCACGAACTACCACTTCCTGCATTTCTAAACTTGTGGGTTCTATTTGAATATTGAGGATTTGCTTTTGACCTTTGATGTATTTTTTCTTCCTGAGTTTGTAGCCTAAATACAATACACTGATGGTATCATTTTCTATTTTTGAATCAATGGTCAGGGAATAATTTCCATCAAAATCGGTCACCGTATTCACTGAAGTTCCTTTGATAAATACTTTCACGTATCCCATTGGCTCTCCATTAGATGCATCGGTAACTTTACCTGAAATGATGGTTTGTTGCGCCGTTGCGGAAACAATTTCAGCCAGGAAAAATAAGAATAGGAAAAGAAATTTGTACATTATTGATGATTAAAATAAGCCTAATTGATTATCAGGTTTTGAGGGTTTGGTACTTAATTCTATGGTTGTGCCTGCTTCAATGTTTTCTCCTTCAGCCTTTTCATCCTCTTCCACCACTTTTTCAATATCGTCTTCCACTTTAGAAGCCAATAACTTAACTTTCAGTACTTTATTGTTTGTCAGCCTATTGCCTAAAGCTTTCCAGCCTTTGATGTCAATAAGCATGTCCATATCATAAATTGTAGTCTCGGCAGGGGCATTTACTTTTTTAGATTCTACTTCAATTTGGGGTTGTTTTGCAGTAGTCGCTAAAACCAAATTGGATCCTTTGGATTCACTGATAAACAAGAATTTTTTACCTAAGGTAGTCGTTTCTATTTTGAATCTTTTTACAAAATAATTGGCTTGAGCGCCATCATAATGTACCACGTTAATGATCTTATTGGTATCTAGTTTTTCAATCAATTCAATTTCTGCAGGAACGTACCTGTTGGTCAATTCAAACGAAGTGATTTCATAAGAGCCGTCTTTGGTGATGACCAAAATTTTATCATCTCCCAAAAAATTGCCTAAGTATTTTCCTCGTTTTTCAGTATTTAACCTGCCTATGATTTCATCATAAGAAATGTCCACCCCACCTAAAGTCGAAACGCCGGCAGATTTGAAAATTACCTTACGAACAGGGTATTTGGTAAGGGTATTTCCCTGTGAATTTCTTCCTTTGATTTCTATTTCGGTGAAAGAATAATCATACACTTTGGTTCTTGCAGTACTTGCCGGGGTCAATTGTATGGTAATCGTTTCTGCTTCTCCATTGGCATTGGCACTAAAATACAGCAGTTTCGAACCTTTGTTTCCCATTGTTAAATCGTAGTCTTTGTCGCGGGTAATGCCTGTAACCTGAAAACGTTTCACCATGGTTTTTCCTGAAGCACCATCCATGTACACGGCATTGTATACCATGCGTTCATCTCCTTTTTTGAATACGCCCACATGGATAATGTCCTTGCCCATAAATACTTTATCCTGTACTTTCACAATGGAGTATTTACCGTCTGACCTAAA
>CALPQG020000332.1 GCA_943325655.2 Bifidobacterium breve
CATCATCAAAGAAGCATTGATGGGAGAAGTGATGGCTAGTCCGTTGAAGAAAAACAACTGGTTGACAACCACACCAGAAAAGGCACAAGCGATGATTTTCCAATAGTCAGCTTTTTCGATGTCTTTTTTATCCTTTGAAAAAGCATCCAACACCATAAAAAATAAAGTGCCTGTAAACACCCTGATGACAATCATTCCCGAAGGGCCGATAAAAACAGGAACCACATTTTTAGCTACCACATAATTGGCTCCTCCAACTACTGCCATCAGCGAAAGTAAAAGGTGAGCTTTGAATATGGGGCTTTTAATAGTGATGCGTGTTGAGTGTTGAGTGTTGAGTAATTTCAGTTAACAGTTTTCAGTTAACAGTTTTCAGTTAACAAGTTTTCAGTTAACAGTTTTCGGTTTACAAGTTTTCGGTTTACAAGTTTTCAAAGACGAAATAATGCTTGTAAAGATAAAAAGAGTTTTTAGTTTTGAAGGTTTAGTTTTGAGGAAATAAAACAACAGCATTATTTTTACTCAACACTAAAAACGCAACATTTATCCAAAGATTATTGGGGCTCAAAACTCAGGATAAACTCCTTAAAATACTCAACATTCAACACTAAAAACTCAACACTATTTAAGGTTTGATTTTTGGAAATGGTTTATGTAAATTCAACCCAAATAAAAACAGCTCATGCTTCACAACAATGCTCCTCTGGCAGAACGTATGCGCCCTCAGAATCTTGATCAGGTGGTTGGTCAACAACATCTGGTGGGTAAGCAAGGTATTATTCGCCGCATGATGGAAGCGGGAAGTATTCCTTCCATAATCCTTTGGGGACCTCCCGGAGTTGGAAAAACAACTTTGGCCAATATTATTTCGAAGCAATTGAACATGAACTTCTTTACCTTAAGTGCTATCAGTGCGGGTGTAAAGGAAGTAAGGGAAGTAATTGAGAAGGCAAAATACAGTGTAAAAACAATACTTTTTATAGATGAAATTCACCGTTTCAGCAAATCACAACAAGATGCATTGTTGGGTGCGGTAGAAAAAGGAACCATCACACTTATCGGCGCCACCACCGAAAATCCATCCTTTGAAGTGATTCCGGCTTTGCTTTCAAGGTGTCAGGTATATATCTTAAAATCACATACGGAAGAAGAATTAAAGGCTTTGTTGCACAGGGCTTTGACTGAAGACATTATCCTCTCTACCAAAGAGGTTGACATTAAAGAATTCCACGCCTTGTTTAATATTGCAGGCGGAGATGCCCGTAAGTTGTTGAACCTCTTGGATTTGGTGATTACCAATGCCAACAATGTTCCCATCACAGACGAACTGGTAATGTCTATAGCCCATCAAAAAGTGGCGATGTACGACAAAGGGGGAGAGATGCATTATGACATCATTTCTGCCTTTATAAAATCTATCAGGGGAAGTGATCCCAATGCTGCCATCTATTGGTTGGCCAGGATGATAGAAGGAGGAGAAGATTTGAAATTTATAGCCAGACGGTTGGTAATACTGGCTTCGGAAGATATTGGCAACGCCAATCCGACGGCTTTGGTGTTGGCCAACGAATGTTTTCAGGCGGTAAATGTCATCGGATATCCTGAGGCAGAAATCATATTGGCGCAAACGGTGGCGTATTTGGCAGCAACAGCCAAGAGTAATGCAAGTTACCTGGCCATCAAAAAAGCCAAAGCATTGGTGCGACAAACAGGAGATTTGCCTGTGCCGATTGCCTTAAGAAATGCCCCCACCAAATTAATGAAAGACGAAGGCTACGGTAAGGAATATAAATATGCTCATGACTACGAAAACAATTTCGTCAATCAGGAGTTTATGCCCAAAGAAATCAGCGGAACTACTTTTTACGAACCCGGTAAAACTGCCAGAGAAGACGAATTGCGCCAAAGACTCAAAGCGCTTTGGGGAGAGAAGTATGGGTATTGAGTACAGCGTCTAGAGTACAGAGTACTGCGTACAAAGACACTGTACCCTTTACACTGTACCCTTTACTCTGTACCCTGTACCAAAGACCATAATCTAAATATATGACTGAAATCAAAACACACAAAACAAACTATTTCAAAGCGGTAGTCTTTATCCAAATCATATTAATACTTGAGGCCTTGTTGTTGGAGGATATAGTAAAGGTATTTCTTCCTGTAACAGAAATGTCTAAGGCTATTTGTGAGGTGTTGTTTATCATCCCTACAATAGCGTATATGTATTATTTATACAAACTCGTACGTAGCTTTGATAACAATACCAAAACCGTAAATGCCATTTTTGTGATGTTGTTCATCACATTTATAGTGGGAGGAACCATTGCTAGTCCTGGTGTACATTTACTGGAGGGTATGCATAGACGCATTTTGCTATTCATTGTGCAAATCTGCTTATTTGGCGCATTTTGCAAAATTATCTATTATACCCTGTTGGAAATTTTTGAGGACGACATTCAAATCAATGAGCGCTTATGGGGTTGTACTTGCTTGTTTTTGATGATAGCCATTGCCTTCACCAGTTTGTACGACATCGTCAGTTTGGTATACCCGCATGCCATCGGACTTACCCATGAAATGCGCATGTTGGATTATATGCATAATTTAAGTTACAGTATCAATGTTATCGGTGCTTTAGATACTGCATATCCCAATGCAATTCCAATGATCCAGCACATCAGTATTATTGAAGCTGCCTGGAGTCATATTTTTGCATTGGTTTTGGTGGGAAGGTTATTGTCGAAATAAGCTGAAAAATCAAAAATGAAGGTTGAATTTTTGGACATAAAAAAGGGGCAATCAGTACGATTGCCCCTTTTCAATTTCAACGGTTAACATTTTAAAAGGATATTGCTTATACTGTTTCAAGTAATAATAGCGCGTTTATAGCCCTTACACCGTCAGCACTTTCAGCAAATTTTGCTTTTTCAGCAGCATCCAATTCAATTTCAACTATTTTTTCAATACCGTTTTTACCAATGATACATGGTACTCCGATAGCGATGTCTTTTTGACCATATTCACCATCTAAAAATGCACAACAAGGGAACATTTTTTTAGAGTCAGTTGCAATTGCATGAACCATTGCAGATACTGCCGCTCCTGGTGCATACCATGCACTTGTGCCCAAGTAAGAAGTTAATGTTGCACCACCAACCATAGTCGCTTTGGCAATTTCTTCTAATTTATCAGCAGCTAACAATTCTGAAACCCTGATGCTATTTCTTGTAGCCAAACGTGTTAATGGAAGCATACCTGTATCGCTGTGTCCTGCGATTACCATGCCGCTAATGTCAGATTGAGGACAATCCAACGCTTCAGCCAACCTGTATTTAAAACGAGCACTGTCCAAAGCTCCTCCCATACCAATAATTTTGGTTTTTGGAAGTTTCGTAGATTTATGGGCCAAGTAAGTCATGGTATCCATCGGATTACTTACCACGATGATGATAACATTTGGAGAATGTTTTACTAAATTTTCAGTAACCGTTTTCACGATACCAGCATTGATACCAATCAATTCTTCTCTTGTCATTCCTGGTTTACGAGGAATACCACTTGTAATTACGGCAACATCAC
>CALPQG020000333.1 GCA_943325655.2 Bifidobacterium breve
GTATAATCACGTGCCCCAACACCATTTAATTTCACTTGATCTCCTATACATATTTCTGATTCAGAAGCTTTTACAGTGATGTTTGGCAGCGGATTGACTTTGAGTAAAACATGATTGACCGTTTTGCAACCAATAGAATCAGTACCAGTGACGGTATAGGTTTTGGTGGCAGTAGGTGAAAATGATTTGCCATTTACCACCGCATTGTCCCATAGATAAGTAGCTGCACCAGCAGCCATTAAACTCGTAGAGTCCCCCATACAAATCTCAGTACGCTTAGCCATAATGGAAACTGTTGGAGAAGGGTTTACAAAAACTTGTACCGATGCAGTATTTTCACAACCATTTACATCGGTACCAATTACTTTGTAATGTTTGGTTGAATTGGGTACAAAAGAAACTCCATCCACCCCACCATTATCCCAGGCATACGTTACAGCTCCAGAGCCACGTAGGGTAACCGACGCGCCAGCGCATAACTTTACCGCAGAAGCCGTAGCAGAAACAGTTGGAAGAGGATTTACCGTAATACTTGCAGTAGCAGATCCAGAACAGCCAAAAGTATTGGTTCCGGTAACAGTAAAGACCGCAGAAGCCGTTAGGGTAGCAATAGGATTAGCAATATTGGAAGCCGACAAATGCAAAACCGGATTCCAAGTATATGCACCACCTACACCAGCACCTGAAGATGAAAGCATCACACTCTTGCCTGAATTGCCACAAAAAGACCCTCCTGTAGCGGTAATTATAGGTATAGGATTTACGGTAACCGTAGCCGTCGCCACATTCGTGCAGCCATTGGCATCGGTTCCCGTAACCGTATAGGTAGTGGTAGTACTTGGTTTGGCGACAGGATTATAAATAGTGGCTGAAGACAAATTTGCGGAAGGACTCCAAGAATATACACCACCGATACCGGCACCAGAAGAAGATAATTTTGCGCCCGCCCCACCCATACACCTACTTGCATTGGCAGTAGTAATCATGGGTTTAGGATAGGCATTTACCAAAATAGAGGCAACATTCGTACAGCCATTCACATCTGTACCCGTAACGGTATAAGTTGTTGAAACCGATGGCGTGGCAACAGGATTGGAAACAATATTGGAAGAAAGATTGCTGGCAGGAGACCATACATAAGTACCACCAATACCTGCACCTGCGGAATTTAAAGTGAGACCCGTGGCACCGATGCAATAAATGCCCCCAGCAGCAGTAATGTTAGGTTTAGGATGTACGATGATGGTAGATGAACTGACGCCTGTTTCAGGAATATTCGAACAGCCTTTCACGCCTTCAGTTTCTACTACATTGATGGTGTAATTGGTGGAACCAGCTACTACTGTTACTGAATTACTTGAACTGGTATAAGAGGCTGCTCCTGTTACGGTCCATACATAAGTACTTCCTGCATGTAAAGGTGTGGTATATGTTTTTGTGCTTCCTTCACAAACGGCTGAATTAGAGCTTAGTGATGGAGTTGGTATAGGTACTACCGTTACTGTAACGTTAAACGTCACCGCTCCACAAGCGCCACCCGTTCCGGTAACAGTATAAGTAGTTGTCATTACTGGATTCGCCGTTACAGTAGTACCGGTGGATTGGTTTAAACCAGTAGAGGGTGACCAAGAATAGTTTCCTGTTCCGGCACCCACTACAGACAATTGTGTACTACTTCCATTACAAATTACAGCATTGTTTTGTTTTGGAGGATTTACCAAACAAACCCTTTGAAAATTATTGGAGCCACCTGTAGCAGCCGTAAAGCCATAATAAACAAACTGATTGCCCCCGAAAATAGTAGACACCACATCACCCGTGTACGAAGTTCGCAGTACATTGTCAAAATATACCGCCAATGTTTTGGAGGCTGCAGTCCATATTATTTTTACATTATGGTACGCCCCATCCTCAATATTTGTAGCGGTGGAACTAGCTTGTACTGTACTTGATAAATTCTGAGCTGATCCATGGCTATTGATCCCATCTCTAAAAATAGAAATATGGTCATAGACAGGATCATTGGTCGTTCCGGTGTTTTGATACGTATCAAATTCTACAAATAAGGAAGGCGTAATGCCGGCAATACCTAATCCTTGGCCTGTACTGCCAGCATTGGTACAAACTCCTTGAAAGGCAAATACGATTCCATCAGCCCCAGCAGCGTCTTTCGTCCCAAAATACATATTGGAATTCATGTTGAAATCTGCGGTGAGGTCAACTTTTTGTTTGTACCAAATGGAACCGTATTTGTTGGTTTGCTCAGGGGTAAGTTCAAAACAGTCTGTGCCAATTGAAGTTGCAGCACCATTTAATTGAAAATCGGTTTGGGAAAATGATGAAAAAATGAGAAGGGTATTTAAACCTAAAAATAAAGATACTTTTTTAAATTTGAGTATTATTGGATGTTGATGCATCACTTGACGAATGCATATCCAACTGCTACCAAATAGTGGTATAACCTTATGGAGGTAACTCGTTTGTAATGGTAACATCAAGTGGGGAAGTAGATATTTTTTCATAGTACTTTAGCGTTATTTTGTGAAAGGTATTTTTAATTATTTTCATCATTTAATTATATTTTTTATTCGATTGTTAATATTTATTATTGAATGTAGTACTGTTACATAAATATTTTAATAAAAGTTTTGATTTATCTAATATTTAATTTGCAATCTTATGGAAATGTTTTTACCTGATTGATTTTCAGTATTTTGTATTTGTTCTAATTTGTCTTTTCTACAAGAACTTTCATTTGATTACTAATTCAGGTATAAAAAATGGTTGTGTTGAAAGGTAAAAGCTATAAATGGGGGATTGTTATTTCAGAAAATGAAATACTTGTAGTTTTAAAACTTAAAAAATGAATTTTGTCATGTTAATTATTTAATAATTGTAGTAGCTTCGTCGTAATTACAAAATCTAACAAAACGTTTATACTATGAGCTTAAGACTAGGTGATGTTGCCCCAGATTTTACGGCACAAACCACAGAAGGAGAAATATCTTTCCATAATTATATTGGAGATAGTTGGGTTGTATTGTTTTCACATCCAGCAGATTATACGCCAGTTTGTACTACGGAACTAGGAACGGTTGCAAAATACAAAGCAGAGTTTGAGAAAAGAAACACGAAAGTAATTGCCTTGAGTGTAGATGGTTTGGAGTCGCACAAAGGATGGATTAAAGACATCAATGAAACTCAAAATACAACGGTTAATTTTCCTATAATTGCAGATGAAGACAAAAAAATAGCAGCACTTTATGATATGATTCATCCAAATGCAAATGAGAAATTTACAGTAAGGTCTGTATTCATTATTGGTCCAGACAAAAAAATAAAGTTGATGATTACTTATCCGGCTTCTACCGGTAGGAATTTTGAAGAATTATTACGTGTGATTGATTCTTTACAATTAACGGCAAACTATAGTGTCGCCACACCAGCGAACTGGAAAGCTGGAGAAGAAGTAGTGATTGCGCCAGCAATTAGCAATGAGGAAGCTGTAACAAAATTCCCAAAAGGATTTAAAATTGTGAAGCCATATTTAAGGTTAACACCTCAGCCGAATTTGTAA
>CALPQG020000334.1 GCA_943325655.2 Bifidobacterium breve
GAACTTCAGTAAGCAAAGGCACCAGAATTGACCTGGTAGTAGGCAACGGTTCAGGTGATATTGTGGTTGACATTCCATCATTGATTAAAATGCCAATCGACGAAGCATTACTGGTAATCAATGGTTTGGGAGTCGAAAAAGGGTCGGTAATTTATGATGACAAATCCATTGCACCAACAGGTAGCATTATCAAACAAAAACCAGAACCTGGCCCAGGAAAACAAATTAAAGCTGGAGAATACATAGATTTATGGGTATCAGGAACAGCACCAGCAACACCAACAATAGATGACGAAAATCAATAAAATAGTATTTATTTTCCTGCTCCATTTGGGAATCGTATATGACACTTGCGCTCAGGCAAGTGTTACTCCTTTACGTCATTCCCAACGTATCAATGCTCCAATTTCGAACACATTGAGGCAGTCCAATAAATCTAATTTAACAACAACTCATCAAAGATTAAAAGCACTTGGAGACACCGTCAGTCTTCCTTTTTCGGACAATTTTGACAATGCTAAAAGTTTAAATACAGCACTTTGGCAAGCCAATTCCAATGTTTTGGTCTCAGATTCTGCTGGCATTTTTTTCTTTAAATCCAATACAATAACCCTAGACGGCTCAAAAGCATCAGGAACAGGCTATAACACGAGTAACATTTATGGCAAAGGAGATTCAATAGTATCAAAACCCATCAACCTAAATGCAACCAGTAATACTTACCTTAGTTTTTATTGGCAGGCAGGTGGTTTATTCGATGCTCCGGATTCAACGAAATTTGATTCGCTTGTCGTTTCTTTTTATACTCCCAATAGCAAACAATGGGTAAATGCATTGGTGTTAAAATCAGCCATAAAAATGGTGACTGATTTCAAATTTGCCACGATAAAAATTGCAGATTCTTTGTTGTACAATGGATTCCAATTCAAATTCCAATCTTTTGGAAATATTAGTGGAAGAAAAGATGCATGGAATATTGATTATGTAAAACTAGATAAAAACAGAACAGCTGCAGACTCTATTACACTTGGCTATATTTCTCTTCCATTTATCGACGACTTCACCAGTAATCATGACAGGTTAAACACGACTTTATGGATAAAAAGTGGTGTAACCATCAACAATACGAACGCCATCAATCCTCCTACAACCAATGTGGTCACTTTTGATGGGATTGATTCCACAGGTTCTCCCTATAATTTCAACAATGGTTTTGCTTATGGTCCTTGTGATCAATTAATTTCTCAGCCGATAAACTTATTCGGGTTAACTGCAAAAGACAGTGTTTATTTCAGTTTTTATTGGCAGGCGGGCGGTTTTGTGGAATTACCGGATTCAGTTCAAACAGATTCTCTTTCTGTATTTTTTAAAACTAAAGTTGGGAGAACTTGGGCAAAAGTTTGGACCTACATGCCGGATAAAGACTCACTAGACCCAACTCAATTCAACTTTGTGGCTATCAAAGTACCCGACAGTTTGATGTATAACGGGAGTCAATTTAAAATACAATCCTTTGGCAATCAATCTGGCGCCTGGGACAACTGGCATATAGACTATGTCAAATTAGATTCAAATAGAAGTAAAAATGATGCAAGATCCAAAGATTTCAGTTTAAACAATATTAATTATTACAATACACTTTTTAAAAAATATACTGCTATTACTTCAGAACAATTCAAAGGATTTGAAGCCCAGGAATTAATGGATACAATTCAAATAAATCTTTTCAATTTTATCAATGCAAAAACGTCAAGTATTAAAATCCATTCTGATTTTAAAAATAACAATACGATTATTGATTCATCAAATTATTTGGTTTTAGAAGCTTTGCCATTCCCAAAATTTTACACACAAAAAATTGGTGTAGACAAAAGTAAATTCTTAAATCTACCCGACAGCTGTAACATTTCCAATAGTAGCTTTCTCGTTGATGGAATAAAGCTCAATGATATTATTAGAAACAATGACACCCTAAAAATCACGTCTAAAATCACCAATTACCTTGCTTATGATGACGGGTCGGCAGAAGGAGCATTTGGAATTAACCAGGCCGCGGGCAGGGTTTTGTATAAAATCAAACTCAATAGACCCGACACGATATCTGCGGTAGATATTGCCTGGGTAAAATCAGTGGTCAATTTAGAAGGAACCACTTTTAAATTATTGTTGATGCCAACCCTTAACAGTATCCAATTTTCGAAACAATTATTGGTTGGCTATGGAGATTCTTTAAATGCCTTTACCAGGTATACATTAGACTCGGGAATAATTGTAAAAGACTCTTTTTACATTGGTTATGAACAAAATTCAGATATAGTTTTAACAGTAGGGTACGATAAAAATACCACAAGTAATTTGAATATTCTTTACGGAACAGGCTATATTCCTGGAACAAGTACTTACCATTGGAGACCTTTTACACAGGTTACCGGAAGTTTGATGATGAGACCCATTTTTGAAAGAGGCGTAAAAACCTCCAAAGATAGAAAAGCCAATCCACCAGTAAATGATATACTCTTGTACCCAAATCCTTCTCAAGGTTTGCTTACTGCTGAAAATGATACCATCGACCAACTCAAAGTTTTCAGTCTCATTGGCAACGAAATACAAGACGACCAATATTCCTTAAGCAGTAAGGATAAATACAACAGACAAACCATTAACCTAACAAAATTAGAATCAGGATTTTACATCTTATTTTTATACCACAGCAATACGGTGACTTCTAAAAAAGTATTCATTCAACCTTAACCTTAATTCATGATGGCTGATATTACCTGCTCAGAACTTAAAGAGAGAAAAAACAACAATGAAGCATTAAACATTATTGATGTTCGTGAAACTTACGAATACGAAGCGGTCAATATGGGGGCAATCAACATTCCTTTAGGGCTGTTGCCTCACAAACTTGATGAAATCGCTTCATTCAAAAATGTAGAACTTATCATTCACTGTAAATCAGGAAGAAGAAGTGATAACGCAAAAAAATTCCTGGAACAACAAGGTTTTACGAATGTGAGAAACCTTTTGGGAGGAATTGATGAATATTCAGTAACAGTATAATCCTTCTTTCAACTTTAAAATTCCCATAAAAATGAGGTACATTTTTATGGGGATTTTAATGCAACATTATTGCATATTAAATACTTTTTTGCATATTTGTACCAGATGAATTCATTGGTAAAAATTTTACGCTACTCTTTTTTGTGCATGCTCCTAACTATTGGGTCATGTCATACTTTGATAGCCCAAGAACCAAGTCCCAATTGCAACTATATTTTTAGAGGCAAAGTAATTAACGGAGAAACGAAAGAACCCTTTGAAGGCGTTGTAATCACAATTAAAAACACAGGCAAAGGAAACACTTCCAATACATTAGGAAATTTTGAACTTCACAATTTATGCCATAAAACCGATATCCTCAGGTTTAGTTTTACGGGCTTTAAAACCTTAGAAGTAAAGTACCATATCCATTCGGATATAAATGAAGTCATTCAATTGCATGCTGATACCTGTCATTTGGCATCAGTTACTGTAGTTGCTAAAGCTGACAATGCAACCAAAGTGCA
>CALPQG020000335.1 GCA_943325655.2 Bifidobacterium breve
GTAACTACATATCCTAATTTTATAGGAGCCGAAAAAGATATGGTGTCTACTGAAGCGGTAACTACAATTCTATTGGAATGTCTTTGGGCCGCTATGGCTGATACAACATCCATCCAATGCATCATTTTTCCACCCATGACATTGAAAAGCATGTTGGTATCATTGGGCATAACCAATTCTGTCATGGTTACAAACGACTCTTTTGGTGTTTTTATAGCAGCGGTATTCATTTGAACAATTTATAGTTTTACTATGAGTGCAAATTTGTTGTAGTATTTATGTTTTTCTAAATGTAGGATTTATAGTTGTGAACACAAAATTCATTTTATTTTGAAATTCAATTCAATATTATGATGTAAACTAATATTTATGCTATATTTTTGAAAATAATTTGTCAAGAGGATTATTCATCATTACTTAGGTTGAAAAATACGATTGTGTTTAGATATTAATTATGAAAGTAGCCGTTTATAGAAAAGAACATTTTAATGCCGCTCATCGCTTGTTTAATCCTCATTGGGACAAGGAGAAAAATGACGCAGTATTTGGAAAATGTAACAACCTAAATTACCATGGGCATAATTATGAATTGGTAATTAAAGTTACTGGTGAAATTAATCCTGAAACAGGTTATGTGATTGATCTCAAATATTTGTCTGAACTGATTAAAAGTCAAATATTGGACAGGTTTGACCATAAAAATTTGAATCTTGATACAGAAGAATTTAAAAACTTAAATCCTACAGCTGAAAATATTGCCGTAGTTATTTATGATATTTTAAGACCATTACTGCAAAAACAATACGCACTCAAAGTTAGACTTTATGAAACAGAACGAAATTTTGTTGAATACCCCGTTGATTGATAAAATGATACTAGACGAAATAGGAGATGAGCATATTGGCGCCTCTGCAGAAACCCCGATGCATGACCAAGCTTTTGCTTTAAGTGACCAAGAAAAAATTGAGAAAATAGCCGCACATTTTTCTCAAATCATGCACACACTTGGTATGGATCTTACAGATGATTCCTTGAAAGGCACACCATACAGGGTTGCTAAAATGTATGTACAAGAAATATTTAGTGGTTTAAATCCCATGAATAAACCCGATGTGAGGTTGTTTGAAAACAAATACAAGTACAATGAAATGCTTATAGAAAAAGACATTACTTTCTATTCCAATTGTGAACATCATTTTGTGCCAATTATTGGGAAAGCTCATGTAGCCTATATTTCTAATGGTAAAGTGATTGGCTTGTCAAAAATTAACCGCATTGTGCAGTATTACGCTAAACGTCCGCAAGTGCAGGAACGGCTTACTGTTCAAATTGCCAACGATTTGAAAAAGGCACTACAAACTGAAGATGTTGCGGTGGTAATTGATGCGGGACATTTATGTGTTTCATCTAGGGGAATTCAGGATGTAAACAGTAGAACAATTACTTCCCAGTTTCACGGAAAGTTTAGTGAGGAGTTTACCCGAAATGAGTTTTTTAAATACTTGCAATTTGGAAACAGCGAAATAAAATAAGCCCCTTTGAATGTTTTATAGGATAGCCCGTTATTTATAATGGGCTATTTTTTAAACCTGTTAATTATTTGTATTGAAAAATAATTTCAAATTGTTTTGGAGGTTTAATTTTCTTTCTTATATTTGTATCTACAAATAAATATTGTAATCTTAATCAGTAATCAAATTATGAAAAAATTAGTTTTATCAGCAGCAGCATTATTGGCATCTACCATGATGTTTGCACAAGTAGGATGGAGTTTTGACAAATCTCATTCTAGTGTTAAATTTTCTATTTCACACATGGTCGTATCTGATGTTCAAGGAGCATTTAAGAAATTTAGTGGCACTATCGTTTCAGAAAAAGATGATTTTTCTGATGTAAAAGTTGAATTTACCATTGATGTCAACAGTATTGATACGGATGAACCACAAAGAGATGCACATTTAAAAAGTGCTGATTTCTTTGATATCGCTTCTTATCCTTCCATCGTTTTTAAAAGTACTTCGTTTACCAAGGTTTCTGGAAACAAGTATAAATTGGTGGGTAACCTGACCATGCACGGCGTTACCAAATCAGTAAGTTTGGATGTTACCAATGGTGGAACAATTAAAGATCCTTACGGGAATAAAAGAACAGGTTTCAAAGTTACAGGTGTAATTAACCGTTATGACTTTGGCTTGAAATACAATGCTGTTTTAGAAGCGGGTGGATTAACGATTGGTGAAACTGTTGATTTTGTTGGTTCTTTAGAATTTATTAAAAAATAAATAGGTTTATTTTCATAAAAAAAGGTTATTCTCTTTGCAGGGAATAACCTTTTTTCTTTATGGTTAAAACGGTATTGATTTATTAACAAACCACATTTACAATTCTTCCTTTTACTACAATGATTTTTTTAGGAGTGGCGCCTTCCAGCCATTTTTGAACTACTTCAGAAGCCAATATTTCTTTTTCAATAGCCTCATTGGACATGTCTAAAGCAAAACTCATTTTGTGTTTTACTTTACCATTCATAGATATTGGGTATTCAAATGTTGATTCTACCAAATACTTTTCTTCAAAAATAGGGAAGGAGACTTCGGAAATGCTTTTGCTATGCCCCAATTTTCCCCAAAGTTCTTCTGCAATATGAGGCGCATAAGAAGACAACATCACCAGAAATGGTTCTAAAACCTGACGTTTGTTGGTTTTTAAAGCCGCCAATTCATTCACACAAATCATGAAAGTACTTACGGAAGTGTTGAACGATAAACGCTCAATGTCTTCAGCTACTTTTTTGATGGTTCGGTGCAAAATTTTTAATTCAGCACCTGTGGCCGCTTCTTCACTGATTACGAATTGATTGGCTTCGTTGTAAAACAACCTCCAAACTTTACGCAAGAACCTCGCTACGCCGTCAATGCTATTGGTATTCCATGGTTTGAATTGTTCCAATGGACCTAAAAACATTTCATACAAACGCAAAGTGTCTGCGCCGTATTTTTCAACGATGTTGTCTGGATTAACGACGTTGTATTTAGATTTTGACATCTTCTCAATCAATACATCACAATGAATGATTTCATTTCCGTCATCGTCTAAGGTAAATTCAAATTTTGTATCTCGTAAATCAAGACGGGAATTTTTGATATCACTTACTTTAATGTTGTCTTTAGGGTCAACGAGGTTTACATCCACATACAACCAAACAAAATCTTTGGAGATGTTTAAGTTGTTTTTTTCGGCGTAGTCTTTCAATTTGTTTTTACAGATAACCACGTTGGCTTCTTTTTCTTTACAAATTAAGTTTGACCTCCCCTGAATCATCCCTTGATTCACCAGTTTCTTGAAAGGTTCTTTGCTGGTGATTAAACCTAGGTCAAATAAGAATTTGTTCCAGAAACGGGAGTATAGCAAATGACCAGTAGCGTGTTCGGCTCCTCCGATGTATAAATCAACATTTTGCCAATAAGCTTCAGCTGCTTTGCTGACAAAAGTTTTGTCATTGTGCGCATCCATGTAGCGCAGGAAGTACCAGCTTGAGCCTGCCCAACCCGGCA
>CALPQG020000336.1 GCA_943325655.2 Bifidobacterium breve
TATCCAAACTGTTGTAATCATAGCCTAAACCATACGACACGTAATCAAAATCAGCATAGCTCGGCAAAACCGTTGCCGATTTCAATGATTTGTTCGTCCCAATTCTGGAAGAAATATATCCTATATTGAGCGACACTTTCCCATTTCCTTCTAACCTGTAAAACACTGACAATTTCCTGTTCATATTTAAAAAACTAGAATCCTGTTTTAGAAAATTAAATGCCCCAGCAACATCAAAATCTGATTGTAGTAAATTGGGATGAAAATAATCTAAGTTCAACAACTGGGATGCTTCCTGAAACCTTCTCCATTCTCCTTTAAGGGTTTTTCCGGTTTGAAATAAATTTCGAAGCACCAGGTCAAACTCACCTGTAATCAATACCCCCCCATCTTTTTTGGCATTGGGCAAGAGTCCCACAATTCCGTCTACCTGATTGGCTTTTTTGTCCTCTAATGACAATTCGACCCTCACCGATCCTGCATTAAAAAAAACATTTATTGGTCCATTCAAAGCAATGTAAGGCAATTGCTTCATGGCACGCTCGATGTTGTCAATTTTTTCCTGGCTAAAAGGTTCGCCGGGTTCTATTCTTAAGTAATTACTTAAAAACCGTTTGTTGATTTTACTTTTACCAGCAAACAACAAAGTATCAAATTTAAAAAAAGGACCTAACTGAAACTGTACCGCTGCATTTAACTCATTATTGATTAATGATATAGAATCCAAATTAACGCGTGCAAAAGGATAGCCATTGTTTTGTGTGAATTTCAATATTCGCTTAAAAAGCATGGCAATCGTTTGGGGCCTAAAAATTTTATCTTCGAAATACGATTCTTTAAAATCAACTTTTCTCAACATCCATTCAGGCAAATTCCCTTTGTTGAATTGGTTCATTTGAATTCTACTGCCAACAGCAATGATTGCTTTGCAAGAATCTTTATTCCACTCGATTGAAGAAATGCTTGCAAAAAAATAGGACTGCGCATAAAGTGAATTGACAACGTTTTGAACCTGAACATATACCTGTGACGAATCTGCATTTATAGCGTTATATTTTATATATTTACCCACTTTATCCGCATCATTTACAAACTGAATTTGTAAGGTATAGGACTTTGATTTCTGCGTTTGGGCTGCAGAAAGCTGGGCAATGAAAATAAGAATAAGTAGCATTCGGAAGGTCACCTGTAAAAACGAAGATATGATTCGCTAAAGTATTCATTTTAAGTGAAAATATAAAGCATCTTAAACAATCCATAAAGCAAATCATTCAATTCATCTCTTTTCATCACATTCAATCAAAATAGATTTTGGCAGGCATTTACATTCATATTCCCTTTTGCAAACAAGCATGTAATTATTGTGATTTTCATTTCAGCACTAATTTATCCAACAGGGAAGCAATGATTGCTGCGATAGTGACAGAATTACAACGTGAAAAAATATACCTGCAAGGTCAGCCTATTGAGAGTATTTATTTTGGTGGAGGAACACCTTCGTTGTTATCAGGACAGGAGTTGTCTGATATTTTAAATGCAGTGTACCAATTATTTCAGGTAAACCCAAGTGCTGAAATCACCTTAGAAGCCAATCCTGATGACATCCATGCATCAAAAATTTTAGCATTTAAAAATTTAGGGATAAACAGGTTAAGCATTGGAATTCAAAGTTTTAATGACGAAAATTTGAAATTTATGCACCGGGCACATGATGCCAAAGAAGCTTCAAATTGTGTTAAAATCGCTCAGGACAATGGCATTGATAACCTCAGCATTGACTTGATTTATGGCATTCCTTCTTCCAATCACGACCATTTACTATTTGATTTACAACAGGCATTTGCTTTACAAACCAAGCATATTTCAGCGTATTGCCTTACCATTGAAGACAAAACTACCTTTGGACATCTTGTAAAAAAAGGTAAAATGAAACCCATCGAGGAAGAGTTTGCTGCCCAACAATATGAAATGATGGTAGAAGCAATGGAAGGAAATGGTTTTGAGCAATACGAAATTTCAAATTTCGCCAAAGACAACAGTTACGCCATTCACAACAGCAATTACTGGAAACAAAAACATTACTTGGGTGTCGGGCCTGGAGCTCATTCCTATAATGGTAGCTCCAGACATTACAATATTTCAAATAATAACAAATACATTAAACTTATTGCTGCGGGAGAAAAACCCTCCACAACAGAAATGTTAACACTTAATGACCAAACCAACGAATATATACTTACCACTTTAAGAACTAAATGGGGATGCAATTTGAAATATTTAGAGGAATTAAATCCAAATTTTATTAAGTTGCATCAATCAACTATTGATAAATTAATTTCAAGGAATTTGATGATGCTTCAAAATCAAATTTTATATTTGTCGAAAGAAGGAAAAATTCAAGCAGATAAAATCACCGAAGCATTTTTTATTATTTAACTGAAATTCAAACCAATACTTTATAAAGAATTACTAAAACATGAATAGCGAGCAAAAAAAGGCATTGTTGCTAATAAAAGCTATCATTTTCTATTACCATTCTCTCCGCCAAGACGAAGCTGAAATGCTAGAACAAACAGCTAAAGAATTGGATGCAGTAGCCGAACTTTCATGGACTTACGAATTTATTAACAGTGATTTCCCTTCTTCCACTTCAAGAGCCAGAACTTACCTTAAAGAAAACCTGGAATCAACCAGCAAAGAAGATAAATTTGAAATCTTAAAAACGGTTTGGATTGACAATGAAAAGAAAGGTTATATCAGTGAGATTGAAGCTGTAACCATGTTGAAAATTTCTAAAGACTGGGGACTTGAAGGCCAACTCATCGCATTGGCAAGAAGCAAAAGTAATTAAGGATATACAGTTGAAAATTAAAAAGGTTGACATTTTAACAAATGTCAACCTTTTTTTATGTGCTACAATTCTACTTCTATGTGTGTCGCTAAAATATCCTCGAGCGTTTCACGTCGGCGAATAAGTTGTGCTTTGCCATTATGGACCAATACTTCAGCAGGTCTAAAACGAGAGTTGTAATTGGAACTCATGCTAAACCCATAAGCGCCGGCGTTTTTAAAACCAATTACATCGCCTACAGCAACTTCTGAAAGTTCTCGCTCCCAACCGAAAGTATCCGTTTCACAAATATAACCTACGACAGAATAATTTTTCTTGTCTCCAACAGGGTTAGAAATATTTACGATATGGTGATAGGCATCATACATCATTGGTCTAATCAGGTGATTTAAACCTGTATTTACTCCCACAAATGTAGTCGCAGGAGTTGGTTTTACCACCGTTGCTGACGCCAATAACATTCCTGATTCACTCACTAAATATTTTCCTGGCTCAAACCAAATTTCTAATTCAGCACCATAAGATTTACAAAAGGCTGAAAAAGCAACTTTCATTTTGGCGCCAAGTTCGGTAAGGTTGGTTACTTTATCGCCTTTTTTATAAGCCACTTTAAAGCCCGATCCAAAGTCAATAAATTTTAATCCTTTTACGTTTCTGGCTATGGTAAATATTACCTCGGCGCCTTGCATGAATACCTCTACA
>CALPQG020000337.1 GCA_943325655.2 Bifidobacterium breve
GAAGTCAGGAAGAAAGTAGTTTTTGATGTTATCTGTAAAGTATGGTTCGTAAATTTACGTTCCTGTTCTTTTTGAAGTCCACCGATGGAATATTTATCCGCTTTCAATTCTTTCACCTGGTTGTCTTCGATGTAGAACAATGAATTATTTGCTCCCGCATATTGCACTTCATTGTTGAATTTATGCACAGAAATCAGCACGATATCCATCCCATCTTTTTGTAGGTTATCTGCCTGATCTTGTTTCAACAACCTTCTAATTCCTTTATGCAAACTGTTCAACGCTTCCGCAGGCTCTACGATATTTCTTTCGTTAACAATCTGATTGAGTAAGGTATTGCCAATCATACTCATGAATGCTCCGGGAACACCATGACCTGTACAATCTACGGCTGCAATGATATACCTGTCAGCGCGTTCTGCGAACCAATAAAAGTCACCACTCACTACATTTTTAGGCCTGAAATACACAAAAGCATTGTTAAGAACGTCCTTAAATTGTTGTTCCGAAGGTAAAATAGCTGCTTGAATTTTTTGGGCATAATCAATACTATCTGTGACATCATGGTAGAGATTTTCAATGATGGCTTTTTGTTCCACTACTTCTTGTGTACGGGCCCTTACTTTTTCTTCTAATATTTTATTCGCTTTCTCTAAAGCCCTAAGTCTGTAAACGATAACTATGTATATTACAAACAGCGTAAAGAATATTACAAGCGTAATAAACCAGGTCGTTTTCCAAAATGGAGGTTTGATAGTGATATAAAACAGTTTTTCTGTACTAATTTGGTTGAAAACATTTTTTGCCCTGATGTGCAGCACATAATTTCCAACTGGTAAATATGGAAATTCGAACAAAGGATCTCTAGACCATTTAGACCAATCTTCGTGGTGCAAACCTTCTAATTGGTATTGGTATTCAATAGCAGTTTCACTCAAATAAAATGGTGCAGAAACCTCTACAGCGACATAATTTTCATTATAATTGAGGGTAACCGAATCAAGGTCTAGTCGTTTGTCATTTTTCCCTTTTACCGACCTGATATCTATATAAAAATCACTAAATTTATCATTGACTTTTTTTGTATCCTTCACAAAGTGCAATGAATTATCGTTAACCACCCATAAATTTTTATGCTCATCTGCATAAATGTCCTGAACTTTTTCAAGCAAATCAATATAGGAAGAATTGGCAATATTATGTTTTGTGTTAAACGAAATCGATTTCCATTTTAAATTACTGTTTGACCAAGAATAACCAGGTTGTGTAAAGATAAACTTGGTGTTGTGCGAATAGTAATTTTGTAATTTTTTGTCTTTGATGAATTTTTGAAGCTTGTAATTGTATTTCATTATCCCTGAACTGAAAAAGAAAACTGCTTTTCCATCCACTTCCCTGATTTGGATATTTTCAGAATAGCCATTGTGAAAAGACAAGGTCAATGCTTCACCCAACACATCATTTTGATAAGGTATTTTTATAATTTGGTTAAATGCACCAATCCATAAAAAATCATTTTCTTCGGCAATAGTATTGATATTAGGGCTAATGTTGGGATACAATTGTTCCGATTGCCAAATACCATCTACATGTCTAGCTTGGTATAAACCGTGGCTTGTACCAACAAAAAACCTGTTGGGATTTTTTTCAGACTGGTGAATAAAATTCACATAATGACCTCTTAATAAAGGTTTTGCATTAACACCTTTTACAAAATAAAGACCTAAATTAGAGGCAACCAGCACACCATCTTTGTAAGCAATCATTTGCCTGCATTTTCCACTGATTCCATTTACCCTTTTGTACACATAAGGAATAGATTGTAAGGCATAAATTTCTTTTTTCTTTCTATTAGAAGATTTAAGCGATACTTTTACTGAAGAAATACGTTTTTTTGGCAAGGAAATCACTACGGGTCTTTGTTTGATTTGCACATGAGGCTTGACAAATTTCACCGTATCAATTCTTTCCTTAATGTTAGGCTCATTTTTCTTTTTCTTCCTTGAAAAAAGCGATAACACTTTATCCAGTTTGGTTTCAGGTTTGTCCTGAACAATGGTAACCGTTTTTGTAATGCTATGAATTTGAGGTTCTTTTCTTACTTTAGGTTCTTCTTCTACCATCATATTAGGTTTGTAAGTATATAAAGTATCCCTAATATACTCCTGAATATCTTCAATGCTTTCTACTTTTGACAAGTAAAATAACCCTTCACTCGTTGACACAAACAAGGTATCATGTATGGTAATTACCGAAGTAATATGGCCTTCTAATCCAGGATAAATGGAGAATTTTTTAACCGGCAAATTGTTGTCAGCCCTTGTAACACCTGATGCGTGCGCAATCCAAAGTCCACCTTGAACATCTTTCCCCAAAGCAGTAATTTCATCATCGGGTAATCCGGTTTGGTAATTGATGGTATACTTGGTATTTCCTGTTCCTTTCTCAATAATTACACACCCCCCAGAAAGAGTTCCTAAAACAAATTCAGTGCGTGACAAATCTGTAGCACATGAAATGATATTGGTGTTTAAGTATTGTTGTGCCTCCAGATTAAATGGCGTTATTCTTACTCCATCAAACAAATAAACTTTATTGCTGTCTGTAGCCAATAAATTTTGACGGTTGTTGTATGAAATAGAAGAAACGACTTTATTGTCACCTATTTCCTTTAAGCCAGTAATATAAGTCAATGCATCATTTTTGAATTGAAAAATACCTTTTGATTTAATTTGAACAAATATTTTATCGTTCAACATGACAATTCCTTCAAATGGAAAATCTTTTTTCGAAACCCAATATTTATCAAATTTATTGGTTTGAAGATTGACACGATATATAGCTCTTGCACTAAAAAAATAAACATGATTACTCGTAAATTCTATTTTAGAAATATCCCCTTCTACCTTAGTTTTACCATTTAACGAAACATATTTTTCATTCCCAAAATTATCTACACTGATAAAACCAAAGTTTTGATGACAGCCTACATAAACCTTCCCTGTTCTTCCAGGAGCTACAGATTCAGACTCTGGAGTATTGTGTATGCTTAAACTTTTCCAGTTTACACCATCATAAGAAACGATGCCTTTGTGGTTAATGAAATACATTAAGCCATTGTGTCCTTGGTAAATAGATAAGGTATGGTGATTGTCTAGTTTTGAATTGTAATTGTGAAGATACACGTTACCTTCTTGAGCAAAAGCAGTAAAGGATGCAAGACTCCACAACAGTATAAAGATACAATAAACAGATTTTAACCTCATCATATTCAAATTTAAAATTACTTTTTATAAGTCAATCCCCAAAATAGTTTATAAATTTCTATTTTCAAAAGAAATACGGTCTTTAAGAATTTTTGTTTTAATTAAACCACGTCAAAATCTTATAAAAGCACAGAAAACAGTACTTGCATCAATGCATTTATAGCGATGATTATGGCTGCTTGCCCTATCACGGCTCCAAGTTCTTCGGGCAAAATCAGGTACAACAACAACAACATTAAAAATAAACTTATAATTGCTGGAACAACTCCAAACGATGCGGC
>CALPQG020000338.1 GCA_943325655.2 Bifidobacterium breve
GTTAAATTTGCAAGTCCCTCTTCACGGGAGAGGGATTGAGGGTGAGGCTTTATGATTGAATTCTTACCACTACTATTTGTGTAGCAATGATCAAACACAAGCCATTCCATGTCTCAGACATTATTTTTTTTAATAATTCCAGTGTGTTGGGTTCGACTGTTTGTATGTATAGCATCTGAAATTACTTATGGGTTCATCAAAAATAGTGGCACAAAAACACAATGTTTTGGCATCCAAGCTTCTGGCATTCAAACTAGCTTCTTTTATAACAGCTAATCCATAGATTTTTTTAATAAGATTCCAATCGCCCAAAGTTCCTAAAGTCAGCACTCTTTCAATGATAAATTTCTTATTTTTGGTCAAATCAATACTAGACTTATCTGTGTCCCAAAATAAAGTTTCGCTAAAATCTTTATAAGTAATTGTTTCCATATATAAATTATCTAAAGCTGTAACTATTCAAATATCTTCCCGGGATTCAAAATGTGATTTGGATCAAATACTTTTTTGATTCCTTTCATCAAATCAATCACCGTTTTAGACAAAGCGATTTCGATATAAGGTTTTTGCACATAGCCAATGCCATGTTCACCCGAAATGGTACCCCCTAAAGCAACCGTCAATCGGAACAATTCCTTGATTCCTTCGATTACCGAAGTATTCCATTGTTCCTCGCTCAAGTTACCTTTTATGATAAAGATATGCAAATTTCCATCACCAGCATGTCCAAAGCAAACCGACTCAAAACCAAACTTACCCCCAATTTCTTTGATGCCTTTGATCAAAGCAGGCAAAGCCGCACGAGGCACTACAGTATCTTCTTCTTTGTAAATAGAATTGGCTTTTACCCCATGCGCCACATTTCTACGCAATTTCCACAAATCTACTTTTTGTTGCGCCGAATCGGCCATCAAGATTTCTCCCACCTCAAATTCCTGCAACACCTCATAGATTATTTCGGCCTCTTTCATCAACACGTCCATGTCATTGCCATCGACTTCTATCAGCAAATGGGCCTGATCAGTATCGGTCAACACCATATCGAGTTTCAAATAGTCAACTGCCCAAAGAATGGCATCACGCTCCATAAATTCCAAAGCAGAAGGCGTAATTCCAGCCCTAAAAATAGCGGAAACGGCCGCACAAGCTTGTTCGGAAGACGCAAAAGGCGCCAACATGACCAGGTCTTTGCTTGGCAAAGGAATAAGTTTCAATACGATTTTGGTAATCACGCCCAACGTCCCTTCAGAGCCAATCATCAATTGGGTTAAATTATACCCTGTGGCATTTTTGAGAACATTGGCACCTGTCCAGATGATTTCACCGGTAGGCAAAACCACTTCTAAATTCAATACATAATCTTTGGTAACGCCATACTTTACGGCTTTCGGACCACCAGAAGATTCTGCCATATTGCCTCCCAAAAAGCAACTTCCCCTACTCGATGGATCGGGTGGATAAAATAATCCTTGGGCGGCAACGGTTTCCTGGAAATATTGGGTCACTACTCCTGGTTCCACGGTGGCTTGCAGGTTTTGATCGTCGATATGAAGAATTTTATTAAAGCGTTCCATGGCCAATACCAAGCCTTTATGGATAGGTAAAGCGCCGCCGCTCAAACCTGTACCAGCCCCTCGAGGCGTTACAGGCACCTTAAACTGATTGCAAAGTATCAATATTTTACTAATCTCCTCCGCATTGGAAGGCTTCACCACCACATCAGGTAAAAATAAAAAATCTTCTGTTTCATCGTGGCCATAGTGGTGCAGACTTTCTTGGTCAACATACACATGCTCGGCACCAACGATGGCTTTTAATTGGGATATATAGGGCATATTTTTAAGTATTAAGTAAGTACTAGGTATTAGGTATTAAGAAAGTACTAGGTATTAGGTATTAAGTATTAGGAATTAAGTATGTCGTGTCTTTGTACTTAATACCTTGTACTTGATACTTTGTACCTTTTCTTTATACCTATTTAAAATAAAATGGTTAGAGGATTGCACAAATAGCGTCAAAACACCTTTACTTTGTACTTAATACTTAATACCTTGTACCTAATACTTCGTACTTGATACCTTGTACCTAATACTTTGTACCTAATACCTTGTACCAATAAAATGAATCTTCCTCAAAATATAAGTCTCAAACTTACAAAAATTATCCTTTTGTACATACTCTTGGGGATGATATTCCCAATGGGAACTTCTTGTAAAAGAAATAAATCTGTGTCGAAAAAATCAGCACATGTTAGTCCGAGTCACAAAAAATTGGTTTCCAAAGCAATTGAAGCCACGAGAGCGTATACGGGCGTTCCTTACAAATTTGGGGGCATCAACAAAGTAGGCATGGATTGTTCTGGATTGCTTTTTACAGCGTTCAAAGACATCGGCATTGATATCCCTCGCCCCTCCAAAGAACAGTGTTTGTTTGGTCAGGAAATAAAGTTAAATGATTTACAACCTGGCGATTGGTTATTTTTCTCCGACAAAGAAGGTAGTTCAAAAATTGTACATGTGGGCATGGTTACGGAAGTAAGAAATGAAGAAGATATCCGTTTTATCAATGCCAGCAATAAGATGGGCGTGGTGGAAGACCAATTGTTTATCACCTATTGGCAAAAAGTATTTGTAAAAGCGGTGAGACCGAAGTGTTTTGAGTAGTGTAGGGTGTGTAGTGTTATCAGTACAGCCTAAAAATACAACTCAAAAGAGTGACACGATTCCTTTCTATAAGCTTAACTGTTGTTGAAAAGTATAATGGAATAAGTTCATGACAAAGTGTTACGACATGACTCCACTACCTATGAATGAGTATTTTTTTCATAAAAACTTCATTTAAGTTGTTAATTTTAAGCAGGTAAACACCGTTGTTTAAAAAAGATAAATCAATGCTTTTGGAGACCAATTCAGTTTGCTCAGCAAATACTTGCACACCAGCCATATCAAATACAGAAATTGACGATGCTCCACTTAAATGATTGATTTCAAATACTCCTTTACTCGGATTTGGTGAAACATTGGTAGATATATGCGCTTTGCAATGAGAGGCAATAATATTACTTTTTTCAAAAGATTTGTCATAATTGGTTTGAACTAACCTGAAATAGTCGAAATCTGAAGATTGGGGCAATTTTACAGCATATTTAGTAATGTGTTTTGTAGTACCAGCACCCTTCATTTTATAAATTTCTTTAAAATTTCTGCCATCCGCTGAGGCTTCAATTGTAAAAAAATCATTGTTTTCTTCCACTGTTGTTGTCCATTCTATTTTCACTTCATCTTTTATACATAAAATCTTGAAGTCAACCAATTTTACTGGCAAAGCAATAGAACCGAAAAAGGTTTTAACTGAAAATCCACCACCTCTGCCACCAAAAAATACATTGGTATTTTCAATTGGCGTACAGACTGAATTATTTATAAAATTTTGTGCAAACCCATCAGCATTGCCACCAAAAAATACATTGGTATTTTCAAGTGGCGCACAGACTGAATTATTTATAAAATTTTGTGCAAACCCATCAGCATTGCCACCAAA
>CALPQG020000339.1 GCA_943325655.2 Bifidobacterium breve
GGAACAGGAGGTAAAATCTCGACATTTTTAGGAATTTCAAAATGTATATCTGTTGTCTTTCCTATAATTATAAATTTATAATCAGGAAGCAATTCTGCAGCTTTAAGAATCAAATCAATACCCTTTACATAAAAAGTGCTCCCGGATATATCTATGGAAATAGTAACAAAGGAGTTAGGTATTCTTTTTTCGTTTTTATTAAAAAACCGATTTGACTCATAGCCATTATATATAGTCACAAAATCTTTTTTCAAAGATGGTATAAAATAGTTAATTCCCTGAAATGGAAAATCGGCTTCATCATAAGTATATGCTGAATTTACCATAGTCTCATGCAACACCACAAGATTACTTGAATGTTTACAAGAGAATTCAGCAAAATATTTCAATAAAAATTTATTGAAAATGCCATGTTTTATTGAAGGAAATGAATAACAATCGAATCCGGACAAAATTATAGTACTCGGTTTTTTAAATATTTTTGTAAATAAGGAAGGCCAAAATGTATGATATCCAGCAAAAATAGAAACAGTAGCCTCGATTTTTGGGAGATAATATAACATAAAGAAAAATTGTTTGATTAAAATAAAAGGCGTATTCCATTTGGGATGTGTTGGGAATCCGAATTCAATTACATCATAAGTTGAAGACAAAAGTTCTATATCTTTGTAAACAAAAGTATATTTGTTAGTATAAATACAGAGTATTTTTTTTTTCATTAAAAACCCTTTTAAATTTTAATTACCGAAACTAATAATTAAAAATAACTAATCAAATCTATTCGAAGAATATAAAGGCGTATTTTTCAATTATTGCTATTTGGGGGGGATTTTAAAGTAAGCAATATGACTTTGTATGAACCCACAATTGATTTCTCAAACATAGTTCTCAAGTAATTTTGATTTAACTCCTTTAAAATTCTACCAACTAAAAAAGGTGACCAACAAATGTTGGTCACCTTTTTTTTTAGTTGTAAACAATGAGCTTCAAATTAAGCTTTGTTTTTTACATCTTGTACTTCAATTCTAATCTCTTGAGATAGATTTTTAAGGTCTTGCATACCTTTTCTAACTCTTGTACCTGCTGCTTGATTGTCTTTGTCATAAAATTTAACAAAGTCAGCTTCAAGAGAAAGAACTAATTCTTTAAGTTGATTAAATCTGTTCATTCCTTCAAAAATTTAGGGTTATAATATTTTCCGATTCTAAATTAGTGAAATTTAATACTTCTGCAAAACTTATTTGTTTTTTTTTACAAATTAGTATTTGCATAAGTATTGGAATAGGTACCTTTTTTAAGTTTTTGCGCCACTTCTTCAAATGCCTTAATCGTCTGATCTACATGCGCTAAGGTGTGTACAGCCGTTGGAATTAACCTCAAAATCATAATTCCTTTTGGCACTACAGGATAAACTACTACAGAACAGAAAATTCCATAATTTTCTCTTAAATCCATAATCATTTGGGAAGCCTCTTCAGTTGAGCCGTTGAGTAATACCGGTGTTACAGGAGATTCTGTTTTACCAATATTAAATCCTTTTTCTTTCAAACCACTTTGCAAGGCTTTTACTACCGTCCAAAGTTGTTCTCTTAATTGAGGTTCTGTTCTTAAAATTTCCAATCTTTTCAACGCACCAATAACGAGTGGCATTGGTAAAGCTTTCGCAAAAATTTGAGAACGAGTATTGTACCTCAAAAACTCAATTACTTGTTCGTTGCTTGAAATAAAAGCACCGATACTTGCCATTGATTTTGCGAAAGTAGAGAAATACAAATCAATTTCTTTTTGTACCCCAAAATGTTCGCCAGTTCCAGCACCTGTTTTACCCATGGTACCAAAACCATGTGCATCATCCACCATCAACCTGAAACTGAATTTTTCTTTAAGGGCAACTATTTTATCTAATTTGCCCAAATCACCCGCCATTCCGAAAACGCCTTCAGTAATTACAAGAATCGCCCCGCCAGTTCTTTCAACCCATTTCGTTGCTCTTTGTAATTGTTTTTCAAGGTTATCGATGTCATTGTGAGGATAAACAAATCTTTTGCCTAAGTTCAAACGCAAGCCATCTATAATACAAGCATGTGCTTCAGAATCATACACCACCACATCATTCCTGTCCAACATGGCATCTATAGCCGACATAATGCCTTGGTAGCCATAATTCAATAATATAGTATCTTCTTTCTCTACAAAATCAGACAATTCTGATTCTAGTTGTTCATGAAAATTGGTATTACCTGACATCATTCTCGCGCCCATTGGAGATGCCAAACCATATTGCGCGGCTGAATCAGCATCCGCTTTTCTAACTTCAGGATGATTTGCTAAACCGATATAGTTGTTTAAACTCCAGTTTAACATCTCTTTACCTCTAAATTTCATCAATGGTCCAATTTCACCTTCCAGTTTTGGAAATGCAAAATAGCCATGTGCTACTGATGAGTGCTTACCTAACGGTCCTCTGTCTTGTAATAATTTCTCGAATAGATCCACCTTATATTAACTTATAGTTATCAGAATACAAATCAAATTGAAACGCAAGGTATCATTTTTTAAGATATTCTCAAAAGGCTAATTCAAACAAACATCAATTGTGTAAAAAAAGGGTAAAATTTGTTGGTTAAATTTGATTTCAATTGATTACGTCTATTGATAAATAGTATTAATTTGTTTCATTAAATAATTAGGGCGTTACCCTACGGGTCGGGCTTTCGGCACTCGCATTTTTCCTTGTTATCAAACCTTGAAGTATTTATAATAGAGAAGTCAACAAGGAAAAAGTGCTCAAACAATGCCTCTATCCCTAACGCAAACTGAATGAGAAATTCAATTATCCAAGAATATCCTTAAAAACAAAAAATATGATTTTAACATAGAATAAGTTAAAATTCCTTAAAAAAGCAATAAAATTTCATTAGGTTATTTTTTTGAATTTATATTTTAAGCTGCTTCAATAAAAATAAACAAAAACAGTTAACTATATAAACCTGAAAACCGTTTACAGAAAACTGTTCACTGATCACTAAAAAATGGAAATAAAAAAAATACTGGTAGCCAACCGAGGGGAAATCGCCATACGCATTATGCGCACAGCCAAAGACATGGGAATCAGAACGGTGGCCATTTACAGTGAAGCCGATAGAAATGCGCTACATGTGAGGTTTGCTGACGAGGCCGTTTTGGTTGGTGCTCCTGCCCCTACTTTTTCGTATTTGAATATGGATAAAATCATTCAGGTAGCGCTGTCACTAAACGTGGATGCCATTCATCCTGGCTATGGTTTTTTGTCGGAGAATGCGCTATTTGCTCAAAAAATTAAAGATGCCGGATTGATTTTCATCGGCCCTTCTCCTACTGCCATTGAAACCATGGGAAGTAAATTGAAAGCCAAAGAAACGGCCGCTTCACACCAAATACCTTTGGTTCCTGGAACCGAAACAGCCATTACTGACATGCAGGAAGCTAGAAAAATTGCAGGAGAAATTGGCTATCCTATACTTATCAAAGCCAGTGCCGGTGGTGGTGGA
>CALPQG020000340.1 GCA_943325655.2 Bifidobacterium breve
AAACCAATATCTACTTTTAAACAAATTATGATTACAATACTTCTCCCCAACTTTATCGTGTGACCCTTTTTTTTTGCTAGTTCACGTCCAATGTCGTTAAATTAAGGGTTTGTTAATTAAAATCCGTGCAGATCCGCTTAATCCGCCAAATCTGTGTGCAATTTTGTTTTTATTGGCTTTAAAGGTTTTTCGGCAAGCCCTAAATAGGTACCAAGTGAGGTTAAAATGGAAATTTCCTGTAGGACAGTTTTGTAATCAATAAAATATAAACAGTAACAAAAAATGCAATTAAAATAAAAAATGTAGCATTAAAGTTGTTTTTGAATATCCACCAAAAAACTTCTGATAAGCAGTAATGATTTAATTGCGTCTGAATTTTCAGTAGGTTTACTTGGAACCACAGGTAGTGGAGGTGTTGCTATTTGGTCAGCTTTAAGCATGTCTTTAGCACCTTGTAAGGTATAGCCTTTTTCCTTTACCAAATGAAACACCTGCTTGATACATTCGATGTCTTCCTGGGTAAATTGTCTGTTTCCTTTGCTGTTTTTACGTGGTTTTATCACATCAAATTCTGTTTCCCAGAAACGAATAAGCGAAGTGGCTACTTTAAATATTTTAGCGACTTCACTGATGGAATAATACTTTTTTACAATCTCTTTTTCTTTGTAAGCCATTTTAAGTTTACAGTTTTCAGTTTAAGGTTTACAGTTTTGGTTTCGCTATTAAATTAAAATCCTGTCTGTAAACAAAAATTTAATTCTAGAATCGTTACAGTCATCATTTCAGCATTCACTAAAACTGAAAACTTGTTAACTGTAAACTGACAAATTACTCTCCGCCCAGCGACTGATTTTCTACGGAAGCTTGTTCCAATAGTTTTTGATATTCCGCAGGTTTTAAATCATTGAAGAAATAATGTACCGGATTTACTTTTGTTTTGTTCTTGATTACTTCATAATGTAAGTGTGGAGATACAGAAGTTCCGGTGCTGCCTACGTAACCTATATGTTGTCCTCGTTTGATTTTTTGACCTCTTCTTACCTTGAATGCATTTAAATGGGCGTATTTGGTGATGTAACCAAAGCCATGTTGAATTTCAATTTCATTGCCATAACCACTAAAACTTTTGTTGGCTGTAATTACAACCCCGTCTCCAGTGGCATATACCGGTGTTCCTTTAGGTGCAGAAAAATCAAGGCCAGTATGCATTTTCTTTACTTTATAAATGGGGTGTATCCTGAATCCAAAACCCGAAACCAGTGCATTTAATTTTTTGTTTGATACAGGTTGAATGGCCGGCATGCATTGTAACATTTTAGCTTTGCTTTTGGCCATTCTTGTGATTTCATCATACGACTTAGACTGTACATAAAGTTGCTTTTTTAACAAGTCAACTTTGCTCAATGAGGTAATGATTAATTCTTCCTGTCTGATGTTTTGGTCTAATATGGATCGGTATTTTTCTATTCCTCCTGAACCGGCAGTTCTCACATTTGCAGACAAAGGTTCTGATTCAAAAACTACCCTATAAATATTGTCATCTCTTTGTTGTAATGCCAATAGCATTTTATGAGATTTATCAAGTTCTTTGTTTAATACTTTGTAATAAAATTTTAATTCGTCGTTTTCTTTCCTAACCAATGTTTGTGTTGGAGATTCAAATACCTGGGCGTAAAAATACAAAAGCACAAAAGCGCAAATAAAAGTCATGCCCACAAAACCAAAAATCTGAAATATCCTGACTTTAGGGGTAGTTTTCACTAACTCGTATTTACACGATTCAGGATCGTAATAATATTTTATCCTTGCCATATTACCGGAGGTTTGACATTTTTATTAACTTTGAAGTTCCTGATTAGAGTTGTACTTAAAGTAAAACTTTAATAAGGGGATGCAATTTAGAAATAATTTTGAAAAAACAATATTAAAGTAATAAATAACATATTTAGCGTATCTCTATGAATTCCAAAATAATAAGACAAAAATTCCTTGAATTCTTTGAAAGAAAACAACACCAGATTGTTCCTTCTGCACCAATAGTTGTAAAGAATGATCCAACGTTAATGTTTACCAACGCAGGGATGAATCAGTTCAAAGATTACTTTTTAGGCAATGCAATTCCTAGTTCTAAAAGGATTGCAGATACCCAAAAATGCTTGAGAGTCTCCGGAAAACACAACGATTTGGAAGATGTTGGACACGATACTTACCACCATACCATGTTTGAAATGTTGGGAAATTGGTCGTTTGGGGATTACTTTAAAAAGGAATCTTTGGAATGGGCATGGGAACTTTTGACAGAAGTGTACCAATTGCCAAAAGACAGGTTATATGTTTCTGTGTTTGGTGGAGATGATAAAGAAAATTTAGAAAAAGACAACGAAGCTTATGCCATTTGGAAAGCTTTGGTTCCTGAAGACCGAATTATATACGGTTCAAAGAAAGATAATTTTTGGGAAATGGGAGATACCGGTCCTTGCGGTCCTTGCTCTGAAATCCATATTGACTTAAGACCACAAGCTGAAGTGGACCTTGTCGCCGGAAAAGATTTGGTAAACAATGACCATCCTCAGGTAATTGAGATTTGGAACAATGTATTTATTCAGTTCAACCGTTTGGCAAATGGAAGTTTGGAAAACTTACCCGACAAACACGTAGATACAGGAATGGGTTTTGAACGTTTGGTAAGAGCGGTTCAGTGGAAACAATCAAATTATGATACCGATGTATTCCAAAATTCAATTTCGTTTATCGCAGCAACCTGTGGCAAAAAATATGGCGAAAATGAGCAGGTAGATGTAGCTATGCGTGTAATTGCGGATCATATTAGGGCGGTAGCTTTTGCCATTGCCGATGGACAATTACCTTCTAATAACAAAGCTGGCTACGTAATTCGTCGTATTCTTCGTCGTGCAGTGCGTTATGCCTATACTTTCCTGGATTTAAAAGAACCATTCTTTTACAAATTAATCGCCTTGCTTGCAGAGCAATTTGATGGCGTATTCCCGGAATTGATTGCTCAGGAAGCATTTGTAACCAGGGTTATTTTAGAAGAAGAAATTACATTCTTAAAAACGCTTGAAACTGGATTAAATAAATTAGAAGAAATCAGTTCCTCTTCAGCAGTAAAAGCTTCAAAAGTGATTGATGGTAAAACTGTTTTTGAATTGTATGATACTTTTGGTTTCCCAGTTGATTTAACGGCGCTTATTGCAAGAGAAAAAGGTTTGGCAATTGATGAAGCTGGTTTTGAAGTGGAGATGGAAAAACAAAAAGCGCGTTCTAAAAATGCAGCTTCTTTGGAAACAGGCGACTGGATGATTTTAAAAGACATCGATCAGGTAACTTTTGTTGGATACGATACTTTGGAAGCTGTTTCTGCAATTTCAAAATACCGCGAAATCAAAACAAAAACCAAATCTCAATTTCAACTGGTACTTGAAACGACACCTTTTTATGGTGAAAGTGGTGGACAAATCGGTGATACGGGCTACCTGGAATTTAATG
>CALPQG020000341.1 GCA_943325655.2 Bifidobacterium breve
AGGTTTTGTAGAGAGTTGAGACAATTGCGCAATGAATATATTCATCGCGTCATAGGCTTGCATTGCCGACCAAAAAGCAACATGAATTTCACCAAATTTATGTTTATAGGCATTGGCAAATTGATTGGCCAACACATAATTCCCATCATTTTGGGTAAAAAATGCAAACACAGTTCCATCCATAGTTCCTTGTGAATTTTTATAATAGCCATCTCCGAAAAGCGTATTCGTGGCAAAATAAGGCACTTTTATTCCCTTATCTCTAGCTTGTTTCATGGCATAGCCTAAATTTTTATACCCAAAAAATAACAGGGCATCTATATTTTTTGATTTACACGTATTTAAATATGCCGTATAATCAGTTTGATTGATGTCTACAGGAATGATCTCGACTTGCACATTATTTTTCTTAAGATTTTCAGCCAAAGACTTGGCAGACAAGCTCATAAAATAATTGTTCACTTGAAAAATTACGATATTTTTTAAACCCAATTCAAATATTCTTGCTGCCGTAACGAGGGCTGTTTCTTCCGTTTTCTTTCCAATTTTAAACGTATTTTGATTCATTGATGACAATAAGGCATCATTGTTTAAAGGGTTAATTAAAATAACATGGTCTTGGAGTATTTTTTCCTGCAACACCACCGTGCCTTCTGAATTGCTAATAAACAACACCTCTATTTTATGCTCTTTTCTTAATTTATCATAAAGAGGAATGGCATTTTCTTTCTTCCATTGATCATCTTCTATATGCAATTTTAATAGTGGCGCATCGGGCGACTTGCTCCTATTGTATTGTTCCACAGCCAAAGCCATTGCATTGGCAGGATGTTTCCCCAAATCCATGGCATTGCCAGTTATTGGTCCAATATACCCAATATTGATAACGTCAATTTGTTTGCTCCCACAGGCATTGCATAGGTATAGCAACACAAAAAATACCAGTACTTTACTTGAATATGCGCTTTTCATGTGCTTTAATTTAGGCTTTAATAGGTAATAAATATTCAACCCCATACCCAACGCCAACTTGTTCTGCGACATAGTTGTTGCTTCTAAATTCCGCAACGAGGTATCCCTTATCAATCATCCTTATACCAATTTGATGTTCGCTTACCCATTTGAAAATTAGGGAATTATTGGCATAAACAAAGTTTTGATCCGCAAAGCCACTGATATAAAGTCTTTTATTCAAGGCCCTAGGGAATAAATTTATGGCATAAACATGCTCAATTGTAGTCATATACTTAGTAGGAACATGCTCTTGAAATTGCACAAACATTGGATTGATGGAATAAAACGTATTCATTTTTTTAAGCAATACCACTACTGGCTTCGTTGGGGAAAGTTTCCAACGAAATCCAAATTTTAAACCATCGTTGCCATTGTTACTTCTTAGCACATATAGTAAGGGAAGGTCTTTAGGAGCATTTTTTCTGAATGCCCACCTTATATTTTGCGCACTGTATAATGAATTCAAATCAGATGTATTTTTGGCACCTTGGTAATTGGTTAAAGAAAAATACTGTACCCGATGGTGAATATTTGACATTAAATTGATGGTTAAACCCGCAAAATGCCTCGTGTCATTGTATCCCTTAAAATCCAAATGGCCTGTGCTATGAGTGGTATCTTTTTGAGCCCAAGTATTAAAACCACTCCGTAAAAGTACTGCCACAAGCACTTTTTTTTAGCCCTATATTTCCACATATTCACGTCTCCATTCTTTTTCATTATGATGTAAAAAGCACGTTTAAGCCTTACGCAATCAAAACAAAAAGGGTTTTTGTTTTGATTGAAATAATAAGCGGACGGTAATTTTTTTTTGAATTTTGAATGATATAAATGGAATTAAGTGCTTGAATTTTAATGGGAAAAGACATTATTTTTTTTAACTGTACTGATGGGTAAAAAGCAATCCCCATCATCTGGGCTCATTTCTTTCCTGAATTAGTTGTACTTTTGTGCTTCTCAAAATTTTACGCATTGACCTATACCATTCCAACTACCAATTTGCCTGTACAAGAAATTGTAGAAAAGGTAATTACCCATTTTCAAACTGAAAACACCCTCATTGTAAAAGCACCTCCTGGCGCGGGAAAAAGTACGCTTTTGCCTTTGACTTTTTTAAATGAACCTTGGTTGAAGGGTAAAAAAATCATTGTATTGGAACCCCGTCGTTTGGCGGCCAAAACCATTGCGACCAGGATGAGCCAATTGATTGGTGAACAAGTGGGCGAAACGGTGGGATATAGGATCAGGTTTGAAAATCGTATCGGCAAAAATACCAGAATCGAAGTGGTGACCGAAGGGATATTGACCCGAATGTTGCAAAGCGACAATGCCCTTGAAGAAGTGGCTTTGGTGGTTTTTGATGAATTTCATGAAAGAAGTATTCATGCCGATGTGGCCTTGGCATTGTGTCGTGAAGCACAACAAGTATTAAGACCTGATTTGCGTTTGTTGATCATGTCGGCAACCATAGATTTGCCACAACTTTCGAGCATGTTGAATGCCAAAATCATTGAAAGTTTGGGCAAACAATATCCCGTAGCCATACAATATACTGGGGAAACAGATATACACCTTTTGCCTGAATTGACCGCCAAAGTGGTGGCAAAAGCATTCAAAGAAACCGCAGGAGATATCCTCGTGTTTTTACCCGGACAAGCAGAAATCAACCAAAGCAAAGACATATTAAGTAAAAACCTGTCGCATGTCAGCATCCATTGTTTGTATGGGGCTTTGCCTTTTGTCCAACAACAAGCGGCATTATTGCCTGACAAAAACGGCAAACGAAAAATCGTACTGGCCACTTCCATCGCCGAAACCAGTTTGACCATTGAAGGGGTTACCACCGTGGTAGACAGTGGCTTTGGAAAGACTTCTAAATTTGATCCCAAATCAGGTTTATCGAGGTTAGAAACCGTTCATATTTCCGTCGATGCGGCTGACCAAAGGGCCGGAAGGGCTGGGCGTTTATCGCCAGGAACTTGTTATAGGATGTGGACCAAAAGTCAACATGAAAACCTGGCCAGGCACCACCAACCTGAAATTGAAACCGCTGACTTGTGTTCGCTGGTATTAGAAATGGCGGTATGGGGCATTGCAAACATCAACAACATGGTGTGGCTGTCTTTACCACCCAAAGCACATTTGTCCCAAGCCAAGGAAACCCTGCACCATTTGGATGCATTGGTCAAAAATAAAATTACCGAACACGGCAAAAGCATCCACCAATTGCCTTGTCACCCGCGTATTGCGCAAATGCTTTTGATGGCACAAGATCTTGAACAAGAAGCTTTGGCTACCGACATTGCAGCCATCATTGAAGAAAAAGACCCGATAGCCAAAGAAGCAGGGGTTGATTTAAATGAACGCGTAATTGCACTCCGCAGGTTCAGGACCAACGAAGGCAAAGGACGTTCGTTTGGTATGATAGAAAAAGTGGCGCAATCGTATAGAAATTTATTAGAAATAGAGGCCGACAATGGCAAGTTTGATGA
>CALPQG020000342.1 GCA_943325655.2 Bifidobacterium breve
AACAATCAAATTTGCACCATTTAAAGCTGTACCACCAGACTTCCCGGGAAATGTATAACTAAAAAATGGTTCTTCAGCAAATCCACCACCTAAATAAGAACCAAAAGTTACTGATGCAAAATCAGCTTTTAAACTCGCTACAAACACATCACTTTTACCTTGTACACCTTGCAGGGCGTTCATATTTCTAGTTGGAGATGATAAGGCACCGGTGGTTAAATAATTGCTTGTATTTAAATTATTGGATTCTGTCTGTCCAGAAAAAATAGGTTCATTTGAACAAATATTTAAGGTTGTAGCATAATCATAACCACTACCACCATACATAGATCCATTAGTAACAGTATAAGAGGTAGCATTAATTTTCAATATGTAAGTATCTGTAGAACCAGCATTTGTTGATTGATACACACCTGAGGATGGAACACCCGCAACAATACCATCAGTATATCCTAAAACAAAAATCTCACCGTTGCTATGCTTCACATCAGAGCAGAACGTAAAAGTACCATTTCCATCTTTTTTCCTTATTCTCGTGGCAAAATCTAAATCTGCTGCACCTGCACTATTTAATTTAAGTCTTAATACAAAGCCTTGTGCAGAAGCATTAACCAAAGTACCAGTTGTAAGTGCATTTTTTTCAGTAACCGCTACAGCATTGTCGGCATAAGTTGTTCCTGCAATTACAACATCACCTTCATTTATAATATCTAAACCTCTTGCACCCATGGCTCCTTTAGACCAGTTTTCATCCATCCAATAATGAGGAAAACCTAAATACGTACAATAATTTATAGTACCAGCAAGATTAAACCTGGCATAAAAACCATCAATATAAGTTGAACTTGTTTTATAAGCACCAGTTGTTGTAATAAAAGGTAGCTCAGAAGCTTTACCAACGACATGAACATTTGAACTTGATACTTTTACGGCAAAACCAAAATCATTACCTGTGGTACCAATCCAAGTAAACCAAACTAAACTTCCTGTTAATGCGTCAAATTTAGCTAAAAAAGCTTCTTTCCCAGATTTATAGGCGGGTCCTACTATTTTACCAGCAGGGATATTCATATCGCCATATGAAGTACCCGTTGCATATACATATTCATTAGCACCTTCTTTTGAATATTCAATCCCCCAAATGTCATCTTTTAATGCACCGCCAATATAGGTCCACCATAAAAGTGACTTACCATCACTAGCCATTTTATAAAGGTAACCGTCCCAATCACCATTGAAAGTGTTGTCAAACACTGGACCTGAATTTGTCCCAACTGGAATTAATGATGTAACTAATTGACTAGTACCACCACCAAAAATATTCCCCGATGCATCACTAGCCAAATCTCTTTGATAATTAGAGCAATTAGAGCAATTGCTGTTGTTAGGAGCAGAAACAAAGGTTCCATAACCTATTTGTGTTTGAGAAAATCCTACAACAGATACAGCCAATACCATAATCGTTGTAATAAAAATTCTAAATAATTTGTGTAAAATGAACATAGTATTAAACTTTTAGTAAGTTTATTGTTTAGGGAATATCAAAGAGTATATCTGATATAGGTTATTAAAGTAACTCCTAAAATAACATTACAGCAATAAATCTATTTTTTTCAATAACTCAAAGCTTTGCGTTGAGATGTAAAATGCAATTATGCCTATATTATAGAATAATGCAAATATTTTGTCAAATTTCTAAAAACCAAAATTCAAATTTAAAACATCCAATATTTGTATGGAAAATTTATATTAATCATCATATATATATTTCAAAACCAAGTTTGTTTTATATTCCCAACATAAATAGTTTCCGTATTAAATAATATTGCTCCTACATTGGGATACATATTGATGGTATGAAGCTGATTAACAGGAATCCAGACAAGTTCTAAGGCTGTAGTATGTTCAGGATTCAATATCGGGGTTCCATTGATGATAGTGGCATCAAATACTAAATGCAAAACAGAATTGTTTTTTGAAATTTGATGGGTTTCCCCTACCAATAGTAATTCGTGGGTTTTTATGGGAAGATTCAATTCTTCAATCAGTTCTCGTTCAACTGTTTCTGCAATAGATTCCATTTCTTCTGCATTACCTCCTGGCAAGTTATAAACTTCAACACCACCATAAATGTATTTCATTAACATCAACTTACCTTCTTTAACAATGGCAACACTTGGTCTAATTTTCATACTTCTATTAAAATTTTTAAACAGTATTATTTAAAACTTAGTTTTGATTTTGATAAATATTTCAATTTCAACATTATATTTCTTTCATTAAATAGTATTTTTGAAACCTGATATCCTTATCAATTTAATGATTCCTATGACAAACCCTATCAAACTAACTATAAAAGAAAGAATACAAGAAACGCCTGATACTATTACCTTACGTTTTGAGGAAACTTTTGATGAATTACCTTACAAATCAGGACAATTTTTAACAGTATTAGTCTCCATTAATCAGGAAGAATATAGAAGAGAATATTCCTTTTCATCTTCCCCTCAAACGGACACAAACCTTTCCATTTGCATCAAACGGGTAACAGGCGGTAAAGTTTCAAATTACCTCCATGATGTTGTAAAAACTGGTGATATTTTAAATGTATTTCCTGCAGCAGGGTTATTTAGCCCAATTTTAAATATCAGCAATAAACGAACACTTGTATTTATTGCCGGGGGGAGCGGGATTACACCAATATTTTCAATGATTAAATCGGTATTGGCAATAGAGCAACAAAGCAAAGTTTACTTGCTGTATGCCAACAGAACTGAAAATGACATCATTTTCAAATCCACATTTGAAAGTCTGCAAACTAAATTTTCGGGACGATTTAACCACTTGAACGTGCTGAGTCAGGCTTCAGAAAAATGGTATGGCTTATCCGGACGACTTGACCAGGATACAATCATTGATTACCTGGAACAATTACCCGTTATTTTTCCAAAAGAAGCCAATTATTATATTTGTGCACCAACAGGTCTAATAAAAGCAGCACAACAGGCGTTAACAATTTTAAAAGTACCAGCAGCTAATATTCATAAAGAAAATTTTGGATCTTCGAACAACCAAGAAATTAATCCAACAAATACTGGAAATGAAATAATAGACAGAACGGTTAAAGTCAAGTACAAAGGGATAATCCATTCAATATTTGTAGCTGGTGGAAAATCTATCTTAAAATCGGCGCTTGAAGAAAACATTCGATTACCATTTTCATGTGAAAAGGGAGTTTGTACAGCATGCTTAGGTACTTGTAAAACCGGGAAAGTGGAGATGAAAGGAAATGACACTTTAAGTCAAAATGAATTGGACAAAGGGTATATACTTACCTGTATTGGAAAACCTGTTTCCGATGATGTGTTTATCGACTTAGATTAAATGAGATAAAAATGAATATGAATTCGTACACAAAACATTGACCTACAAAAATATTAATACAATAGATTTAAAAATTAAATTATTTTACTTAAATTTTAGCTCATTTAAACCATCTCA
>CALPQG020000343.1 GCA_943325655.2 Bifidobacterium breve
ACCTAAAGCCTGAAGTTATTGCTTTAAATATAAACGGGACTCTTTCCATTTTTCAAAATAATGTTGTATTTGGGGTGCTGGATGTCAATTCCTTCTTACCGTCCATTGAGGTAACATTAGGGCAAAAACTATCAGCTATTGAAATAGTAGATATGGATTTAGATGGTAAAAATGATATAGTACTTTGTCTACCAAGTTTAGGGGTGATTCAAGTATTGATCAATAAAAGCAATTCATTAAAATTGTCAACAACAAGTTTTGCTTCTCCTGTGAATATTGTGGTAGGTGGTCAGCCCCATGCGTTTGCAATCGCTGATTTTGACGGTGATGCTCTTCCTGATATAACTGTTGCCAATTATAATTCAGCTTCAGTCTCCCTGTTTAAAAACATCTATACAGGTGGTGCTTTTTCGGCTGCGAATTTCCAGGAAAAAGTTGATTTTGCAGTTGGTGAATCTCCTTATGATGTAAAAGTAGTGGATATTGATGGAGACGGAAAACCAGAAATTATTACTTCCAACAGTGGAGGCGTGAATTTAGGGATTGATTTACCTATTATAGGTAGTAGCATTTCCGTACTTCATAATATAGTGAAACCGAATGCTACCGGTATAGAGGAGAATAGGTTGAACCATATTTCATTTTTAGTTTATCCAAATCCAGCTGAAACAATGTTTGTGGTCAAAATGAATTCAGATGATGTAATCAATACGATTTCATTGGTGGATATTTCCGGAAATGAAGTTTTAAAGCTTGATCAGGTAGGTAATAATTTTTTGAAAATTTCTACTGAAAATATTTCTAAAGGCTTGTATATCGTGAAAGTGGTTTCATCTTCAGGTGTTGGTGTACAAAAAATTCTAATTCATTAAGTTTTCTTTTAATTATTCTTTTAAATCTTTTTAAAGTTAAATTTTTAGGTAAATTTACCCTTCAAATATTAAAGATTTGATACGTATGAAAAGTACTTTCATAGCCATTATATTATTCATTGGTGCTTTCAATTTACTGCAAGCTAATGTGGTTGATTCCGTCGGTCTGACAAAATTTAACGACAAAACATACATCCAATATTTGGTAGAACCAGGAGAAACTATTTACGGTTTGTCAAATAAATTTAAAGTTTCTGTTGCTGATTTATTGGATTTAAATCCTGCATTAAATAATGGTTTAAAAACGGGACAATTGATTCTAGTACCCTCCATTGCTCAAACAGCACCCAAAGAGGTTCAGGAAATTGATAGCATAGAAGCAGGTAAAATGTACCATACTGTTCAGCCAGGAGATACTTATTACAGCTTGTCGAAAAAATACGGTATTCCTGTGGGTGATTTGGTGATGATGAATATGCCGGAATTGAAGGTTGGACAAGAAATAGTTTTAAAAAGTGATAAACAAAATCCAACTGTAATCGCACAACAAAACAATGTGGTTGCTGAATCGACCATAAAAAGTGAAAAAGTGGTCATCAAAGATGAGGTTACTGCACCTGTAACTTCAGTGGCAAATACTGCCATAGAAGAAGATTACGACAATGGGACCAAACGAATATTGGTGATTCCATTTGATCCGCATTTGTATTGGTCTGATGCAGATATGGAAATTGCAAAAGGCTCAAATACGGACATGAACAAAGTGCGTCAGGCTTTTAGAAAACGACTGAATGCATTGTTGAATCCTGAAGGTTTTGAAACTATCCATTTACTAGGGGGAAAAATGAAAGATTCCCTGACAGATTTAAACAAGGTATATAGTTCAGTTACTTATGATTACAAAGATGTAATGTACACCGCCGCCAATCCAAAACCTGATCCTGCGCAACCCAATAAAAAGGGTGATTTAAAAGATGGATTTAACAAATCTCTGGATAAAGTGACCAATGTATTTAGCAAAAAAGAAGAAGTGAAGCAACAACCTGTTCAGAAAAACTCTTCCCGTGCAGTGCATGCTAAAAATCCTGCAAAGTATTTTTCTGTTCAGATCAAAGATCCTGAATTTTGGAATTACTTCAATAAAAAATATAAAATTGATTATTATATCTTTATCAACCAGTTTGAGGTAGAAACTAATTTCGAACATTGTTTGGACAGGGCGAGGCAGAACTATGAACGCAATTTTGTAACACATTTTTCTATCTATGAAAAATCAGGAAAACAAATTGCAGGACATAGAATTATTCTACATTACAATTCGAATTCTAATAACCTTTCTCAAATTTTGAAAGATAATTTAGAAACTGTAGCAAATAGAATTATCGCTGAAATTCCGAAAAAATAATGTTAGCACTAGAGGCATTAACCAATCGGGTAGGCGAGTTAGCAAAAACAGTTGGCGTTTTTATTCGACAAGAAGCCAATCATTTTGATAGTTCTAAAATTGAACACAAAGGTGCAAATGATTTGGTTTCTTATGTAGACAAAGAGGCTGAAAAATTAATCGTTAAAGGGTTGAAAAAAATATTGCCAGAAGCTGGTTTTTTAACAGAAGAAGGTACTGAATTAGCCAATTTAACAGATTTGTATTGGGTGGTTGATCCATTAGACGGTACAACCAATTTTTTGCATGGTTTACCCGTATTTTCAATAAGTATTGGCTTGATTCAAAACGACAATGTAGTTTTAGGTGTTGTGTTTGAAGTCAATAAGGCTGAATGTTTTACGGCTTATAAAGGTGGTGGGGCATTTTGCAATCAAAAACGAATTTCAATTTCACCCATCAAAGCGTTAAAAGAATCACTTATTGCCACTGGATTTCCCTATTCCTTGCTGGATAAAAAAGACAATTATTTTGAAATTATGAAATCACTGCAAGTCAGTTCGCATGGTTTAAGAAGAATGGGCTCTGCAGCGGTAGATTTATGTTATGTTGCCTGTGGTAGATTTGAAGCATATTATGAGTTTAACCTCAACCCTTGGGATGTAACTGCAGGAATATTGATAGTGCAGGAAGCAGGTGGAATTGTAACTGATTTTAAGGGAGAATATACTTCCTTAAATGGCTTAGAAATTTTAGCTGCGGGAAATATTCATCAGCAAGTTTTGTCAACGATTCAAAAATATTGGTAAGATGGAAGTACAGCATTTCATTATCGCAATTGTATTTATTTTAAGTCTGGGTTATTTGGGTCGTAAGGTGTATGCTATTTTAAAGTCAAAATCTGTCTGTAATTCTTGTGCCGGCGCTTGTAGTACCATAAATTTTGAGGAAATAGCCCTGAAAATTAAATCCAAACAGTAATTGTATATCAATGATTTTGGTGAAAAATCTTTATTTTTTTTTTACGGATAATGTTCAGTACTTATTAACGAATCTACGTATAACTTTGGGAAAATAAGCTTTTCATTTTATGTTGCTTTAGTTACGTGCAATGTGGTTTAGAACTATTGCGTTGAATGATTGGTATTCATTTTTGTGCCTTATTCTTTAGCGTATTTCTTTCTAAAAAAAATCAATTG
>CALPQG020000344.1 GCA_943325655.2 Bifidobacterium breve
GGGTTGAGTAGAAGTTGGTATGTAGCGCGATGAATCAAAGTTTTGCAATATACAAATTCTTGTAATCGAAGCTTAAAATATGGATTTAAATGATTTTCATTCAAAAAAAGTTGCTCAACAAATGGCCCCTACATTTGCCTCACAGAAGGTAACCTCATTACTATTCTTTTCATCTTAAAAAAGAACCAGCATGCAAATCAAAGTGATACTTATTTTAACTGTTACTCAATTGTTCTCCTTGTTTATTTTGCTCGGCCAATGTCCAGCTTTCCGTGAGACTGGTTTCTAACCACGCTTTACCCGATTTTCTTAACACAAGAACATTCAAACCATATATTTGCAAGAATTTTTTTTCCAAATCACCCACCGTATCTTCTGGCGTAATCGTAATAATGTTATCGGAATCAATTCTATAATTACTCAAAGGCTTTTGCGCTGAATTTATCCTTACCTGTGCTGATCTAACCTCACCTGATTTTGAAATAAATTCAAGTCTCAAATAAGGAAATATCCGATTAAAATCTACCTGAATGGTTTGAAAATTATTGTAATCATTTATCAACATTTCCATTTTAACTCCATTTAACAATTACTTTCTTCGTAGCATTAGCTTTGTTAGGATACATTTTAAGAGGTATAACTTTCTAATGTTACAAAAGTAAACATAGTTTAATACTGAAAATATGACTATCGTCAGTATTAGTTCTGATCATTAATTAAATGGGAATAAAAGTTAAAAAAATAATAGCCCAGCATCAAATACCGGGCTATTTTAAATTCAAGCGATGAATTGCTTAATTTTTCAAATTTACCAATTTATGATAATCAAGAATGGTAATGGTTCCTCCTGAAATGTCAATTGATTTTTCAGCTTTAAAATCTGCTAATGTTCTAATGAGTGTTTCGGTAGCCGTTCCGACCATGTTCGCAAGGTCTTCTCTCGAAATTTTCATACTAAATTTATCCTCTTCTTTTTTGTACTTGTCAGACAGTTTGACCAAAGCTTCAGCCACCCTTTTTCTAACAGAATTATAGGCGAGTCTCACCAATTGCTTTTCGTTTTCACTCAAATTATTGGACAGCATTTCGATAAACTTTTTAGACACATGTGCATTCTTGTATAAAAGTGAAAAAAAGTTGTCTTTTGAAATCATATAAACTTCAGAATCATCAAATGCAGTTGCCGTGGTGCTATATTTTTCATCCTGCAACAGAGCGGTATACCCAAAGAAATCACCTTCCTTGTGCAATTCTGTTATCAACTCTTTACCGGACTCATTGGTAAGGTAAATTTTAACTTTCCCTTTATTGATAAAATAGATTCCTTTAGGATAATTTCCTTCCCTGTAAATATCGTCGTGTTTTTTGTAGGTCCTGATTTCGCGTTCTTCAGACAGTTCTTTCAGCGCCTCAATTCCTTTCACCTCATTCAAAAAAGTATCAATACCTTCTATATTTTTGGAGAACTCTTTTTTGAGAATATCATTTTTCCTGAGCCTGATTTCAATGGCATTCAACAATTCAATGTCATCAAAAGGTTTGGTCAAATAATCATCCGCGCCCATTTCCATGCCTTTTCTAAAATCACTGCGTTCAGATTTTGCAGTTAAAAAGATGAATGGAATGCTTGATGTTTCTTCATTTTTTGACAACAAGTGCAACACGCCATGTCCGTCAAGAACAGGCATCATGATGTCACAAATGATCAAATCAGGTTTTTCAGATTGTGCCAAAGCCACGCCTTCTTTGCCGTTTGGGGCAGTAAGCACTATGTAATTTGCCATTTCTAATATCTCGGCAGTGTTTTCTCGAACGTCTTTGTTGTCTTCAATTAAAAGTATTTTTTTCATCTTATTGTGGCATAATGATTGTAAATGTGGTACCCTTATTTTCGACACTTTCTAATTCAATAGTGCCATTCATGAGCTCAATATATTTTGCAAGAATGTTCAAACCAAGTCCGGTTCCCTGAATATTGATGGCATTTCTACCTCTAAAAAACCGTTCAAACAAATGTTTTTGGTCCTCTTCAGAAATCCCAATCCCTGAATCTTTTACCACTATTTTCACCAAATTAGTTTCAACAATAACATTTACTTCCACGATACCGCCTTCAGGTGAAAACTTAACCGCATTGGAAATCAAATTGAAATAAACATTTTTCAATAACTTTTTATCGAGGAATACCTGTTCATTTCCAACATGCGTCTGTACAATTTGCTGACCATTGTTAGCCATTTGCTGCATGTCTGAAATGATATCTTCCGTGAACAGTTTCAAGTTAATTGCTTCAGGTTGGTTCTCCACTTTCCCTTCTTCCAATTTACTTACCGACAAAAAATCATTCAAGATATCTGTAAGGTTATTGATAGACGTTTTTATTTTGCTAACATGCTTGGCCTGATTTGGTTTGTCATCACGCTCTCCGTATTTGGTCACCAATGACAAAGACGACATGATGGTAGTAAGTGGTGTTCTGAATTCATGCGAAGCCATCGACACAAAACGAGACTTCAATTCATTCAGGTCCTTTTCTTTTTCCAAGGCCTGGTTAAGGTCTTTTTTTGTTTTTTCCAATTCATCAATCGCCTCTTCCAAAATCAGCGTTCGGTTTTTCACCTGTTGTTCTAATTCTTTGGAATAGTTTTTTAATTTCCCTTCTGCTTGCTTCCTGATGGTAATATCAATGATGAAAGCGATTACAAATTGTTCCCCTTTTGATTTATAAGGACTTAAACTCAATTCGACAGGAAATTCTGAACCATCTTTTTTCAACCCAAACAATTCCATGCCCGCCCCCATTGCCCTGGCGTGAGGATTTTGTCCATATTTCGTTCTGTGGTCTGTATGGTCAGCAGCAAGTCTTTTGGGCACCAGTACTTCAATTCTTTTTCCGAGAAGTTCATTATTGTCATACCCAAACAGTACTTCCGCACTGGGGTTTATCCTTATAATTTCACCACGATGATTGACTACCAAAATTCCTTCAGTAGCATGAAGAAAAAGTGCATCAATACCTTCTTTACTTTCCATTGTTATATTTTGAGTAACATTCATGGCAATATAATAGATTTTGATGAAGTAAAAATAAAATGAAACCACTTTTAAAAACATGACGAATATCATACTTCAAGATGACAGTTCTCATTTATAAAAGTATGGGCTTTGAATAACAAGCATTTAAAAATTAACCTGCTGGCTAGGTTATAAATCATCATGACTTAACGAAAGTATGGTTTGAATCCTTTAATCCTCATTCAGACACCATGAGTAACCCAAAAGCCTCAGCCCAACCCAGCAAGCTCGTACCCTTCGCACGCTCGTGCTTGCTTATGAAGGAGAGGGAGCTGACCATTAACCAACCATTGGAGGAGTTATGCTACTTCGTGTAAAGCAAAAAGAAGCAAGTTAAAAAGTACTGGCTACTTTTTAACTTGCTTCTTTTTATACGCA
>CALPQG020000345.1 GCA_943325655.2 Bifidobacterium breve
CAAGTTTGTACACGTTGTACACCATTAAACAACACACTTCAAAAAAATAAGAACCCTATATGCAGCAATTGACATCTAAGCTTGTTTTCCACTCTAGCTGTTGGATTCTTTTTATTTGTTTGCATTCCAATTTGTCTTCGCATGCTCAGACTTTTGTTAATCTTGAATCAGGAGCTTTCTTTACAGGCATGAATACTATTCGCAACGGCAATAATGGAACGTTATTTTCTCTGAAAAATGATTTTCAGACTCCTGTAAGTCCATTTGTGAGGTTGCGCGTTGGTTATTTATCGAATGGAAAAAATCATTTTTCATTTCTTTATGCTCCCTTAAAAATTGTAGTAACTGAAACATTAGAAAACGATATACTATTTGATGGGAAAAACTTTAAAGCTAACCTACCAACAGAAGCTGTTTACAAATTTAATTCTTATCGCTTTACCTATAATCGAAGGATCATCAGTAACAACAATTTTAAATTTGGTCTTGGGTTGTCTGCAAAAATTAGAGATGCAGGATTCTCGTTGAAGAATAGAGAACATTTAAGTGAAAATTTTAGTATTGGTTTTGTTCCTCTTTTCAACCTATTAGCCAATTGGGATATATCTCAAAAAATGGGTGTTGATTTTTTTGTAGAAGGTATAGCTGCAAGTAAAGGCAGAGCAATTGACCTTTCATTATCTGGAAGATATAGTTTCACTAAAAACCTACAAGGAAACATTGGCTATAGACTGCTTGAAGGTGGAGCAAACGGATCGAATCGATATAATTTTATTCAACTTCATTTTATCTTTGCTAGTTTAAACTACTCATTTATCTAATACAAATTTCAACTATTTTACCTTACATTTACGTTGGCAATGGGCAACATGCTCAAACACCGCAACCTCAGTAGTCATTGTAGCGACACTTCATGAATTTATAGCAATTCAAACAATAAGTAATTTAAAATGTTATTCTAGAAAAAAAAGAAAAGATGATGGTTACCCAAATTGAAAAGATAAAAAAGGCAATTGAGCCCCTAAGACAAGAGATTATTAATCATAAAGTTTATTCAGCCATTAAAGACATAGACGACTTAAAAGTATTTATGCAATACCACGTATACGCTGTTTGGGACTTTATGTCTTTATTAAAAACGCTACAAGGCAACTTGACATGCACATCTGTTCCTTGGTTTCCCAAAGGAACCGCAGACACAAGATATCTTATTAACGAAATTATTGTAGGAGAAGAATCTGACGTAGACCTAAATGGCATCAGGAAAAGTCATTTTGAATTGTATTTAGACGCGATGAAACAATGTGGAGCGGATACTTCAAAAATTGTAGCATTTACAGATACATTAAAAAAAACTGGCGACTTTAACTCCGCTTATTTGTTATCTGAAACACCAAAAGAAGCAAAAGATTTTGTAGACTTTACATTCAAAGTTATTGAAAGCGGTAAAGACTATTTGCAATCGGCTATTTTTACTTTTGGACGTGAAGACCTGATCCCAGGGATGTTTATCTCTATAATAAATGAAATGCACAAGAACTTTCCTGACGATATTTCTATTTTTAAATACTATATCGAAAGACACATTGAAATTGATGGCGACCACCATAGCCATCTTGCTATACAAATGACAGCCAATCTTTGTGAAGACAACGAACAATATTGGAAAGAAGCAGAAGTTGCAGTTATCAATTCATTAAATCAAAGAATTGAATTGTGGAACGGTGTATACAAACATTTGACAGCAAGAACAACTACTGCCAAAAACAACTAAGTTTTCGTGGTGGCCGCAAGCCAAACCACAGCCTGCTCCGTGTTCGGGAAGCACTCGGTTAGGCTTCTCCTAAGACGAAGAAGCTTAACCTTTGGTGGCGCGGTGTTATGGACTTGTCGTTTGCTAAAAATATCGAAATAGAAGCAGGTGTGGGAGCCTTCTTTTTTATGGGGACTTCGACAGGTACAATAGCCGTATAGTTTAAACTTAATCCTATATTGAGCTGGAATAAGGTTATTGCATTTTGGTATTTGATGATACCAAATCTCATAACACAATAAAGCACAACAATTACTTGATTTTCTTGCATGAAGGCATGAAATGAAAATGTCAAAAACTCCCATATACCAGTTCACAAATATCCATAATTCTATATATTTGTGGTTCTTTGTTTGAATAGAGAAATAACCAGCCACGAATGCAACTTAGTAAACTAGAAATTAGGGGATTCAAAAGTTTTGGAGACAAGGTCGTCATCAATTTTGATGAAGGCATTACTGGCATTGTGGGCCCTAATGGTTGTGGGAAATCCAATGTCGTAGATGCTATCCGTTGGGTATTGGGAGAGCAAAAAACAAGAAACCTGCGTTCTGACAAAATGGAGAACGTGATTTTTAACGGCACCAAAAACCGAAAAGCACACCAAATGGCGGAAGTAGCCATTACTTTTAACAATACCAAAAACTTATTGCCTACCGAATATTCTCAAGTAACCATCACCAGAAGGTATTACAGAACCGGCGACAGCGAATACCTCTTAAATGGCGTTACCTGTAGGTTAAAAGACATTACTGATTTATTTTTAGATACAGGGATTGGACCCGACAGCTATGCGATTATTGAACTTCGCATGGTCGACGATATCCTGAACGACAAAGACAACTCTCGACGCAATTTATTTGAAGAAGCGGCAGGGATATCTAAATTCAAAATCAGGAAAAAACAAACCCTTAAAAAATTAGACGATACCGATGCAGATTTAGCACGTGTAGAAGACTTGCTTTTTGAAATTGAAAAGAACCTTAAATCGCTCGAAAAACAGGCGAAACAAACAGAGAAGTATTTTCAGATCAAGACGGAATATAAAAACTTAAGTATCCTACTGGCGGGATTGACCATCAAAAAATTCAATGAAAATTTTGATGTCCTGAAACGCCAACTGGAAGAAGAAACCAACAAACAAATTGCTTTAAATACATCTCTCTCAACCAAAGAGGCTGAAATAGAAAAGATCAAAGCGGCGGCGGTGGCGCATGAAAAATTACTTTCAAGTCGTCAGAAAACCCTCAATGAACACATCGCCAAAATCAGGGCGCATGAAAGTGAGAAGAAAATCAAGAACGAACGTTTGCGTTACCTCAATGACCAAACGCTTGCTTTGCATGAACAAACCGAACAGGACCGTAAAAGCAACGAAAGGGCAGAATTTAGTATCAAAAGTTTGGGCGAAGAACAAAAATCAGTGACCAAGCAGTTTGATGAATTGGCCAAAAATTTGGAAATCCTTAAAACTGAATACGAAGCTGAAAAGTTAAAAACTGCAACTTTACAGGAAAAAGCCAGCAGCTTCAATACCATTTTCAGGGAAAAGCAAGAAGCAGTATTCAACCTCAATAAAACTTTAGAATTCAACCAGATACAGCTTTCAACCTTCAAGTTGGAACTGGATAAAACGG
>CALPQG020000346.1 GCA_943325655.2 Bifidobacterium breve
GCCCGATGATCTGTGCCCGATGATCTGTGCCCGATGATCTGTGCCCGATGATCTGTGCCCGATGATCTGTGCCCGATGATCTGTGCCCGATGATCTGTGCCCATCAATGACTCTGCTCATGAATCCAGGTGGGGATGATACAGAGTACCGACAACAAACAGGCAACAATCAATACGATAAATCCACCATCCCAATCCCAATGGTCTATCACAAAACCCATGGCGATATTGGCAAACACCGCTCCGCCCAAATACCCAAACAAACCAGTCAAACCTGCGGCAGTTCCAGCTGCATTTTTAGGAACCAAATCCAAGGCAAATACACCAATCAACATTACCGGGCCGTAAATGAAAAAGCCAATGGTGATCAAAGCGATTTGGTCCATCATAGGGTTTCCAGGAGGATTTTTCCAGTAAACGACCACTGCCAACAATACGAAAAACATATAGATAAACATTGCCATGGAACGCTTGCCTTTAAACACTTTGTCTGAAAGCCAACCACAGAGTAATGTTCCAGGAATACCGGCATATTCATAAGCAAAATACGCCCAACCAGATTCTTTCAAGGAATAGCCTTTTACCTCATCCAAATAAGTAGGGGACCAATCCAGTACACCATACCTTACCATATAGATAAAAATATTGGCCAAGGAAATGTACCACAGTAATTTGTTTTTTAGAATGTATTTGATGAATATTTCTTTCGTCGATTCTTTTATTTCCACTGCGTCTAGGGATGGATTCTTAAAATCAGCTTTGTATTCTTCAATGCTTGGCAAGCCACAAGACCTTGGCGTATCTCTGATCAATAAATAAGCAATGAGGGAAATCAAGATGGCTACCAATCCAGGAAAGTAAAGTTTACTTTGCCAAGTTCCGAATAGCATTACCGCCCCAATGGTTAATGGACCAACCAAACCTCCTCCGATATTGTGGGCTATGTTCCAGATGGACATTTTTCTACCCCTTTCTTTTTGAGAAAACCAGTATACCATTACCCTTCCGGAAGGAGGCCATCCCATTCCCTGAAACCAACCATTGATCAGGAGTAAGCCAAACATGATGGGAATTGAACTTGTCGCCCAGGGGAAAGTACCCATAATGAGCATCGTTAAACCAGATAAAAACAAACCCAAACTTAAAAATATGCGCGCGTTGCTTTTGTCTGAAACCGTTCCCATGATAAATTTACTCAAACCATAGGCAATAGAAACCCCCGATAAGGCTATCCCGAGTTCCAGTTTGGTATAACCTTGGTCTATCAGGTCGGGCATGACCAAAGTGAAGTTTTTGCGTACCAAATAATAACCTGCATAACCTACAAAAATCCCTATAAAAACTTGCCAACGAAGTTGCGTATAGGTACTGTCAACCTTATCAGAAGGGATCAGCGGTTTGGCCTGCGGTGGATTTAAAAAGTTTAGCATAATATTTAGACCTTTTTTCGTTTATACGGTATAAGTAGTGAACAGTTATCTCTATTGCATTTAGTGTTTCATTAAAAAACTTAAATAAGATTTATAGAGACTTGCAATCGATTACTTAAAGTTACAGGTTTTGTTTATTCGGATTTGCGTTAGGGTAGTCCCGATATTCTCGGGAGAGTACCGATGGTCCGACCCGCCTCGGTGGGAAACGCCCTTACAATTCTATTACTATTAGTTTTGCCTTTGAATGAAATTATAGAACATATATGAAATGAATTAATTTCATCCTGGCTTTATTTTAAATGAAAATAGGTATTAAAAATTCTTTACCAAAAGCTCATCTCCATAATGGACAGAAATTCAAGTATAGATTTTATTCACCATAATGATAGTCCTTGGGATGTGATTGTGATAGGTGGTGGTGCCACGGGATTAGGAACAGCTTTAGATGCCACTTTAAGAGGATATAAAACATTGTTATTGGAACAAGCTGATTTTACCAAAGGCACTTCCAGCAGAAGTACGAAACTGGTTCATGGCGGTGTGCGGTATTTGGCACAGGGAAATATCAAATTGGTATTGGAAGCCTTGCATGAACGCGGATTGTTGTTGAAAAATGCCCCACACGTTACCGATAATCAAACCTTTATCATTCCCTCTTTTAGTTGGTCAGATGCTATTAAATATACTGTCGGCCTAAAATTATACGACCTCATGGCTGGTTCTTTAAGCTTGGGGAAATCAGGATTTATTACCTCCAAACAAATTCTTAGGGCATTGCCAGGAATCAACAAAGCCAATTTGAAAAATGGCATTGTATACCATGATGGTCAATTTGATGATGCTCGTTTGGGGATTAACATTGCCCAAACTGCTGTTGAAAATGGGGCGCACCTGATCAATTACATGAAAGTGACACAATTGGGTAAAGATGCCTCAGGCAAAATCAATGCGGTGGAAGTTACAGATGTAGAAACAGGAAAATCTTATACGTTAAAATCCAAGGTAGTAATCAATGCTACCGGAGTTTTTGTGGATGCTATTTTGGGCATGGATGAAAAAGACAAAGCGCCGATTGTGAGGGCAAGTCAGGGGACACATATTGTGTTGGACAGGTCTTTTTTGCCTACTGAATATGCCCTGATGATTCCTAAAACCAGCGATGGGAGGGTGTTGTTTGCGATTCCATGGCATGATAAACTGGTGGTGGGAACGACAGATACCTTGATTGATCATGAATCTTTGGAGCCGAGAGCATTGCCCGAAGAAGTTGATTTTATTTTAAATACCCTTAACCAATACATTTATAAAACTGCCACTAGGGCCGATATTCTGTCGGTGTTTAGTGGTTTGCGTCCACTGGCGCGCCCACAAAAGGAAGGGAAAAGTACCAAAGAGATTTCAAGAAGTCATAAATTATTCGTTTCAAAAAGTGGCTTGGTAACCATCACAGGCGGGAAGTGGACCACTTATCGCCGTATGGCGCAAGATACGGTTGACCTGGCAATTACTACAGGAAATTTAGCTCCCCAAAAATGTGTGACCGAAGCGTTTAAAATCCATGGCTATACCACTGTTGAAAACAAAGCCGACCATTTGCATATTTATGGTTCGGATGCGTTTTTGATCCAACAATTGGCCAAAGATATTCCAGCATTGGCGGAAAAATTACATCCCAATTATCCTTTTATCAAAGCGGAAGTGGTTTGGGCGGTGCGGCATGAAATGGCCAGACAAGTAGAAGATGTATTGGCTAGAAGATTAAGGATTTTATTGCTGGATGCCAAAGCTGCGATACAAATGGCGCCGGAAGTAGCACGATTGATGGCTACGGAATTGAACAAACCTCAATCTTGGGCAGAAGAACAAGTAAAGACTTTTGAATTGTTGGCAAATGGTTATTTGTTGATGTGATTTGTGGTTAAATTTACCAACATTCATTCAAACCCAAAATATGACATTTAGAAAACGGCTTCAATATTTTATCGTGAAAACCTTGAGGGTTTCCA